>JACQBZ010000020.1 GCA_016194285.1 Nitrospirota bacterium
ACTAGCGGTTCTCGCCTCGGAGCAGTTTGAATCCGGCCCGTTCAAAGTCGCGATCAAAGGCAAACGCGGTCGTGATCCCCAGGGCTCGCATCACGGTAAAACTCAGACAATCCGTAAAGCTCATTCGCGGATCGTCAAATCGCTCGTATACCTGGAGCGCGGCCATCTCCGTTGCCTCATCCGTCCGAATCAATCGGATTGCCCGGCTGGACAATAACTGCTGGGCAAATCGGACGGCCTGGCGGGGTTGAAGCCTGGACCCGATCAGCGTGATCGATTCGTCCAGAACATGATGGGTGGTAAAAAGCATCGGCCGTTCAAGCCGGAACCGTTCCTGGATGGCGTGGGCTTCCTCGTAATTCCGGTCGTCGGCATCCTCCAGGGCATAGAACGCCGAGGTATCGATAAAGAACCTCATGAGGATCGCCGGCCCCGCCCGTAGAGGTAATGATCATGTGCTTCCGAAACCGTCGATTCCCCGGAACGACCGGGTTTCCGGCCAATCTGAAAGAACGGATCCTTCCTCCAATCCTTGCCGGAGAGCGTACTGACCCGCTCCAGGTAATCGGCAATGATCTCTTTAAAGAGCTTGGAAAGGCTGGCCCCTTTTTCAACCGCGATCCGTTTAAGCTGCTTGAGCTGCTCCGCCTCGAGGCGGATATTGGTCGCCACTTTGCCTGACATGTTCGAATCCCCGTTATTTGCCACAATTGTAGCATAGTGGCAAACCGGGGTCAATCAAGTGCGACGCGCCGGGTCGCCTTCACAAAAGCATGGCCGCTCCTGCACCGCCTCAGGCATAGAGTCGTGCATCGGCGTTGTCCTAATTTGACATGATTACTTATTTTGGCAAAAAAACCTGGATTCTGCTATTGTATTAGGCATGTGGTGGGAAAAAACCAAGAGAATTATTTATTCACCGCCATTGGAACTACTTATTGCATTTCTTGTCCTGTCTCTCCTTGCGTGGGACCACCTACATTCAACATCTAATACATCAAGTGCAGAAGGAGAAAGTTCATTGTATTGGATGATTATGTTCTCATGGATCATTACGCTTATATTTCTCATTTCAAGAGGAGTATTAGAATATAAAAAAAGAACATACAGCTTGGAATTCATTTCAAAATATCAGGAAGATTTTAATGCACTTGGCAAGGAACGAGACTGAGCCGCACGGTATTTACTCAAAGAGAAAAACACAAATTCGGATGATCTTGAAGAAATATTAGACTTGTTTGAGGATTTAGGTTTTTATTTGAAGGGCGATCAATTAAGCTCCGATGTAATACATCATCATTTTTTCCATTGGATTCGACTATATAATCAGGCGGCAAATAATTATATTGACGAATGCCGTCGGAATGAATCGGCAAAGTGGGAACATCTTCAACCCCTCTGGAATTCAATTGCTCATATAGAATCCGTTAAACAAAAATGTTCGATAGCACAGTTACGATTATCTGATGCTGAAATTGAAAAACAGCTCAAACAAGAATTACTTTCAAACTAAAGGAGATCGCCAATGTTATGGTGGGAATTTGCAATAATTGCCATTCCGGTATGGGGCATGTTTCTATCCTTCAATGAGATTATAAGACTGCTTAGAGTTATTGCTAATTATACAAGGCCAGATCGAAATTAGGACAGTACCTGTGCATCCCCTTCCTTGACAATCCCCGCCCCCGAACTTATAATGCACTATTGCTTTCATGATGAAATCCAAGATCAAAAAAGAGTTTCTCGAAAGCGCCGAGGTGAAGCGGCTCTTCGTCGAGGAGTCGGCCGATCTGATCGCGCAGACGACCGAGCGGATCATCGCCGCACTCAAGCAAGGCCGCAAAATCCTTCTTTTCGGCAACGGCGGCAGCGCGACGGACGCTTCCCATCTCGCGTCCGAGCTGGTCAATCGATACACCAAGAACCGCCAGGCGCTTCCGGCGATCGCGCTGACGACGGATTCGTCCGTTATCACGAGCATCGGCAACGATTCCGACTTCTCCGAGATCTTCGCGCGGCAGATCGAGGCGCTGGGACAAAAAGGCGACATCGCGATCGCGATCTCGACCTCCGGAAAATCGCCCAACGTTTTAAAAGCCGTCGAGACCGCCCGAGCGATCGGGATGGCCACGATCGGGTTCACCGGCGGCGACGGCGGGCCGTTGGCAAAGCGGGTCGAACACGCCTTCATCGTTCCCTCGAAGGTCACGGCCCGCATCCAGGAAACCCATATCACGCTGGGCCACGTGATCTGCGGCCTGGTCGAAGAGGCCTTCACGGAACAACCGTGAACAAAAAGAAAAAAACACCAGATGACCTGATCGACTTCTCCGGCGTCCGGACCTATCCGCTCAAAAGCCGCAAGAGCAAGGTCTCGATCCAAGAATTCGCCCGGCCTTATCGGGGCAAGGACCGGATCACGCCGTTCATCGATTCCCTGCCGGACATCCTCGCCGCCAAGGATCTTAAGGCCGTGATCGAGGCCGTCGTCCAGGCCTACAGAAACAAGCGCCCGGTCATCGTCGGCATGGGCGCCCACCTGACGAAGGTCGGGCTGAACCCGATCCTGATCGACCTGATGGAACACGGCGTGATCTCGGCCATGGCCGTGAACGGGGCCGTGATCATCCACGACTTCGAGCTGGCCATGGCCGGGAAGACTTCCGAAGACGTTGAGGAGCAGCTCGGCAGCGGCGCGTTCGGCATGGCCGAGGAGACCGGACGCGATCTCAACGAGGCGATCATCAAGGGCGTCCAACAGGGCCTCGGGATCGGGGCGGCCGTCGGGCAGTGGCTCAATCATTCCGACGCGCCGAACAAAAAGTACAGTCTCCTGGTAACCGCAAACCGACTGGGGATCCCGGTCACGGCCCATGTCGCGATTGGTACGGACATCATCCATATGCATCCGTCCGTCAGCGGGGCCGCGCTGGGCGAGGGATCGCTGCTCGATTTCAAACGCCTCTGCTCGGTCGTGGCACAACTGGAAGGCGGCGTCTATCTCAATATCGGCTCGGCCGTGATCCTGCCCGAGGTTTTCTTAAAAGCCCTGACGCTGGTTCGGAATCTCGGCCATACGGTTGATCGTTTCACGACCGTGAATCTCGACTTCATCCAGCAGTATCGGCCCCTGACCAACGTCGTCCGCCGCCCGACCCAGAAAGGGGGAAAAGGCTACTCGCTCATCGGCCATCACGAGATCATGGTGCCGCTGCTGGCGGCCGGGATTATCGAGCGGATCCGTCGATCATCATGACCCGGACCTCCCGCCGTTTTTTATCCTCCTCCCGATCGAAGGTCAAGACCGTCCGCCGATTGAAACCAATCCTGGCCCGTCTCCGGAGACGGGGTGAACGGATCGTTTTCACGAACGGCTGCTTCGACCTGCTCCATATCGGCCATCTCCGATATCTCCAACGCGCTCGACGGCACGGCGACCGGTTGGTGGTCGCGATCAACAGCGATCGGTCGATGAAAAAGATCAAGGGCCCTCTCCGCCCGCTGCTTCCGCAGGCCGAACGGGCCGAGGTGCTCGCGGCCCTGTCCTGTGTGGACTACGTCACGGTTTTCGACGAGCCGGATCCTCTCGCGGTGATTACGGCACTACAACCGGATGTCTTGATCAAAGGCAGCGACTGGGGTCAAAATAGGATCATCGGCCGTGAGGTGGTCGAACGCCGCGGCGGCCGCGTCCGGCGGGTGCCGCTGGTCAAAGGCGTATCCACCACGCGGCTGATCGAAAAGATTTTAAAGACGCCGTAGGGGCGCAATTGATTGCGCCCGAATTCGGGCGTGATGAATCACGCCCCTACAATTTTCCTATTTTTATGAAACGGGCCGAACCCACAGAAACAAAAACCCCTTCATTCCTAAAGCCGCTCGTCGAGCCCACTCTTAAATTGGTCAGAGGCGGCCGTCGCCGGCTCGTCTTCTCCGGCCTGTGGGGCTCGGCCAAATCGGCCGTGATCGCCGGGATCGTGGATGAAACGAACCTTCCGTTCTTCGTCATCACCGCGACGGACGCGCAGGCTGAATCGTTTCATCAGGACCTGGTCTGCTGGTTTCAATGGCTGGGACGCCCGGCCGATGAGCCGATCCTGTTTCCATCCACAGAAATTCTTCCTTACGAGCTGACCGCCCCCCATCCCGACCTGATTCGCGAACGGATGCAGGCATTGTATGGGATGGCCCAGACCGATCACGGCCGAGCCGGCCGGCCGATAATTTTGGTCGCTTCCGTCCCGGCCGCGATGCAGCGCGTGAGGACTCCCGCCTCGCTGCGCGAGTCCGTCCTCTCCCTGTCCACCGGACAATCGGCCGACCGGGACGGCCTGATCGAATCCTTGGTGGATCTCGGTTATTCCAACACCGACCGCGTCGAGCATCCAGGGGAATTCAGCGTGCGGGGCGGGATCCTGGACCTTTTCTCAACCGCGGGCCACGAGCCGGTTCGAATTGAATGGGCGGGCGATCAGGTCGAGTCGATCCGGATTTTCGATCCCGAGACCCAGCTCTCGGCCGCGGCACAAACCCAAGTAGGGATTCTTCCGGCCCATGAACCGGACGATCAGGCCAACACCACGGTGATGGACTACCTTCCTCCGGGAACGCGCTTGGTGCTGGATGAACCCGGCCAGATCCAGGACCTCATGGAAGAATTTGATTCCGAGGTCCGCTTGGCCCAGTCCTCCTTGCCGCCCGATCGGCGAACCGCTCTTCGACGCTATCTCACATCGGACGAGCTGAACCGGCATCTGCAATCGGGGCCGTCCATCCTTCTCGAAACAAGCCATCTCGAAGCGGAATCGGACCGGGACCTGATTTCATTCTCGACACGCTCACCCGAAAGCCTCGGCCTGGGCGTCAGGGGAACACCGCTTTCCGCCGCGCTCAAGACGGCGGACGACTTAAGACGAAAGGCCCGCGTCATCTTCGTCGCCAAAACCACGGCCCAAAAAGACCGGATGATAGACCTGTTCCGTGAACATGATCTGCCAGCCGAGACGGGATCCGGTGCAACCTTCTTATCGCCCGCCGGGCCGGGTTCGACTCCTCCATTCACGATCGCGGTCGGCGCGCTTTCGTCGGGCTTCATCGATCTTCAAAACCGCCTCGCCCTCCTGACGGATGAGGACCTCTTCGGCAAGACCGCCAAGCACCGCCCGGCGCCGAAACTCAAACGGGCTCAATTCCTTTCCTCGCTGGAGGACCTGGAGGATGGAGACTATCTTGTCCACGTTCAACACGGAATCGCACGCTACGAGGGTCTGAAACGGCTCTCGATCCAGGGCTATGAAAGTGATTTTCTGATCCTCCGTTATCGGGGCGGTGACACCCTTTATCTCCCCGTCGACCGTCTGAACCTCGTCCAGAAATATACCGGCGTCGAAGGCCATCGCCCCAAACTGGATCGTCTCGGCGGCGTCACCTGGTCGCGAACCACGCGACGGGTCAAGAAGGCGGTTGAGATGATCGCGAAGGAGATCGTGGAACTGTACGCCGTACGAGAGACGACCCCGGGCCATGGATTTTCAAAAAACCCGGCGCTCGCCCGTGAGTTCGACGCCGCCTTCGCCTACGAAGAGACCCCCGACCAGCTCAAGGTGATCGAGGAGGTCCATCAGGACATGGAAGAGCCCCAGCCGATGGACCGGCTGATCTGCGGCGACGTCGGCTACGGGAAGACCGAGGTGGCGATGCGGGCTGCGTTCAAGGCGGTGATCGACGGGAAACAGGTCGCCGTCCTGGTGCCGACGACCTTGCTGGCGCAGCAACACGGGGAGACCTTCCGCGAACGGTTCGCGCCGTTTCCGGTCCGCGTCGAAACGCTCAGCCGGTTTCGCACCTCCAAGGAACAGAAGACGATCCTCTCGGATCTGTCCGCGGGGAAAGTGGACATCGTGATCGGGACCCACCGTCTCCTCCAAAAGGACATCGTCTTCCACGATCTCGGTCTGCTGATCGTGGATGAAGAACAGCGGTTCGGCGTCGGCCATAAAGAAAAACTCAAACAGCTCCGAAAGACGGTGGACACCTTGACCCTCAGCGCGACGCCCATCCCCCGAACGCTCCAGATGGCCCTGACCGGAATCCGCAAACTCTCGATCATTGACACGCCCCCGGCCGATCGTCTCGCCGTCCGGACCATCCTGACGCGTTTCGACCGTTCGGTGATCCGGAACGCCATTCTCCGGGAATTAGCGCGGGGAGGACAGGTCTTTTTCGTCCACAACCGCGTGCAGGACATCGAGCGGCTCGGCCAGTTCCTCCGCGAACTCGTCCCGGAGGCGAAGCTCGCGGTGGCGCACGGTCAAATGAACGGACGGGAATTGGAACAGGTGATGTGGAAATTCGTGCATCAGGAAACGAACGTTCTCCTGACCACGACGATCATCGAATCGGGCCTCGACATCCCCACCGCCAACACCATTCTGATCAACGACGCCCACCGGTTCGGCTTGGCCGACCTCTATCAACTCCGGGGACGCGTGGGACGGTCGGGGCATCAGGCCTTTGCCTATCTCCTCGTCCCGTCCGATCGCGGCCTGACCGAAGAAGCCCGGGCCCGCATTCAGGCGATCCAGGAGTTCTGTGAACTGGGCGCCGGTTTCCGAATCGCGGCGCGCGACCTGGAAATTCGGGGCGCCGGCAATTTCCTGGGCAGACAGCAGTCCGGCCATATCGCGGCGGTCGGGTTCGACTATTATCTTCAGTTGATCGAGGAATGCGTGCAGGAACTGAAAGGCAAACCGGCGGAAGCCGAGATCGAGCCGATCCTGAACCTGAAGGTTTCGGCCTTCATCCCTGAAAACTACATGGCAGACACCTATCAACGCCTCTCGGTCTATCGACGGCTCTCGGACGCCAAAACCGAATCCGATCTGGCCGCGTTCCGCACCGAATTGGAAGACCGTTACGGCGCCCTTCCGGAACCGGTTCAGCATCTGCTGCAGGCCGTCGAGATCAAGGCGCTGGCCCGGCGGCTGAAGATCCACTCGCTCGATTCGAGGAGCGACGGGATTCAGATCGCCTTTGACCCGGCCCATCCGCTGACGGAGGCCCAGGTCCGTCGACTCCTGTCGGACGCTTCGGGACGTCTCCGACTTGTTTCCGAATTCAGCGTCAAACTGCGGCTCAGCGAATCGGAACAGGCCGAATGGCCGACGCTCTTTTCGACCCTAAAAAATTACTTGCAAAGCCTGCTATAATATGGTAGGAAACCCAGCGGGAGGCTGGATGTTCAGGAGTCCATTACCAAGATTCGTGTTCATAACGGTAGGGTTATTGGCCTGCAACAAGTCGGCCACACCCGCCATTTCGACCCCGGATTCGACCCTGGCTCAGGTCAACGGAACACCGATTACGGTCGTCCAGTTTAATCAGAGATGGTCGCAGCTTCCCGAACCGGCCCGCGCGGCCTACGCCGGTCCAAACGGGAAAAAAGATTTCCTGAGTGAATTGATCACCCGCGAGCTGCTCCTTCAGAAGGCCCATCAGATGAAACTGGACCAGGACAAAACCGTCGGAGAGCGCGTGGAATCCTTTAAAGAGCGGCTGTTGCTGGATACCACGCTTCATGAGCTGATCGAGAAAAAGGTCGAGGTATCGGAGGAGGAACTGACGGCCCAGTTCAACGCCCATCGAGACGCCCTTCCCCTGATCGAAGAGGCCCGGGCGAGTCACATTCTGGTCAAGACCGAATCCGAGGCCCGGGCCTTGCTGGGCCGGCTGCGCCGGGGCGCCGATTTCGCCGCCCTGGCCAAAGCCCACTCGATGGATCCCGCCACCAAGGACAAGGGAGGCGATCTGGGCCTCTTGCGTAAAGGCCGGGTGCTTCCGGAGTTCGAGAAGGTCGTTTTCGAAATGAAGCCCGGTCAGATCAGCGACGTGGTCCGAACATCATACGGCTATCACATCATCCGCGTTCAAAGCCGGCGCACCCCAAAACCGCTCTCGGTCGACGACGTGCGGGACGAGCTCCGTGAACAAATCATCAAAGACAAAGAAACGGCCCTGTTCGATGCGCTCGTTAAAACATTACGGGCCGAATCCAACATCGTGATTTCGGAGTCCCGGCTGGCCTCCATCGGAGAAGATGTCACAAAGAACCATGACCCCGCGTCCACGGCTCAACACTAAGCCGTTCTGTTTGTACGCCGTGGTTGTACTGTGCATCGGCTGTGGGAAGACCAGCGTTCTTCCTTCCTCGCCGATCGTCGCGATGATCGATGAGGACAGCATCAGTCGTGACGAGTTCAGAGCCGCTTTTATGGAGGCCAAGATCGAGGGCGCGATCGACGAAAACAGCGAATCCGTCAAGGAACTCAAGCGGAACCTGCTCAACGAGCTGATCGAGCAACGCCTGTTTCTGGCCGAGGCCGGAAGGCTGAAGCTGGAGGTCGGCGCAGACGAACTGCAGCAAGCCGTCGACCGGATCAAAGGAGATTACGCGGCCGGAGAGTTTGAGGCCATGCTTCAGAAGCAGCAAACCACCTTTGAACAATGGAAGGAGCGCCTTCGAAAGGAACTCTTGAGTCAGAAGGTCATCAATCAGGCCGTGCCTCAAAACATCCAGATCCCCGACGCGGAAGTTCAAAACTACTACAAACAGCACCCTAAGGATTTCGTGCGCCCGTACGAGGTCCGGGCGCGCCAGATCGTCGTGGCCAACGAGGAAACGGCCCAATCGATCCGCCTCCAACTGACGCAGGGGGCCGACTTCGCGTCGCTGGCGAAAACCCACTCCCTCAGCCCGGATAAAGAGCAGGGCGGTGACCTCGGTTATTTCACGAAGGGCGATATGCCGGAGGAATTTGATATCGTCTTCTCTCTGGGGGTCGGGAAGATCAGCCCGATCGTCAAAACCGCCTACGGGTATCATATCTTCAAGGTAGAGGAGCAGCATCCGGCCAAACCGATGACGCCGGCCGAGGTCGCGGAGAGAATTCGAGCCCAACTGACCCAAGAGCGGCGTGAACAGTCGTTCGCGGCCTGGGTCGCCCGTCTCAAAGAGAAGGCTCGGATTACGGTGAACTACCAGATCCTCTATCAACCGCTGGGGTTATCGGATTCACCCCCGGAGCCCGTCCATGACTAAGCGACTCTGGCGCATCGTCATTTCGGTCTTCCTTTTCATAGGCGGGGTCCAACCGTCGTTCAGCGACGCGGTGACCGTCGACCGGATCGCGGCCATCGTTAACGGCGAGATCATCACCACATCCGACCTACAATCCGCCGCTGCCCGGGCCCGTCTCGGCTTACTGACTCTGGCGCCGGATGGAACGGCTTCCCACAGGCCGTTTTCCGAACAGGAGGTCCTGGGACAATTGATCGATCAAAAACTTCAGCTGCAACTGGCCCGGAAGAAGGGCATCACGGTCGAACCGGATGAAATCGAAAAAGCGGTGGAAGACGTGAAACAAAAAAACGGCCTGACCACCGATGCGGCCCTCCAAAAAGCGCTGCAGGAGGAACATTCCAGCCTCGACCAGTACAAAAACGGACTGAAGGACCAAATCCTGATTCTCAAACTCGTGAATCGCGAAGTAAGGTCGGGTGTGATCCTCAGCGATCAGGATATCCGCGCGTACTACGCGGAGCATCCGGAACGGTTTCGGGCTCCCTTGCAGTATCACCTCCATCAAATTTTCATCCCCCTATCAAAACCCGACGCATTGCCGATGTTCGATCAGAGCGTCGGGAATGCCGTCAATCAACTCAAAGGCGGCGCCGAATTCCAGGCCTTGGTCAAACAATACTCGCAGGGTTCGGATCGGAATAACGACGGCGACCTGGGGAACCTCAAGGCGGACCAGATGCTGCCGGAAGTGCGCCAGGCGGTCGAACATTTAAAACCCGGCGAGGTCAGTGAGCCGATCAAAACAGCCCTCGGGGCACATATCTTCCGATTGGATGAGATCATTCCGCCCAAACCCCGCCCGATCGAAGAGGTCAAGCCGGAAATTCAGGAGCTTTTATTTCAGGAGCGTTCGGCCGAATTATATGAGAAGTGGCTGAAAGATTTGCGGGCCGGCGCACAGGTCGATGTCAAGTATTAGGGAGAAACCGCAATAACCGTATGGCAAGGAGGGTGACAGGATGATTCGAATTGTGTGGACCGTATTGTTGATGACCGTGACCGGTTTGTCCCCGGTGTTCGCGGATGAGTTATTCGATGCGGACGCAGCGAAGCAACATTTCAACACCGGTCTGGAGCTGTACTTCAAACAGGATTATAAAGCTGCGATCAAGGAGTTCGAGGCGGCTTCCGAAATCGATCCCGAAAACGCCAATGCCTATTACTTCATGGGCTATTCATATTATAAACTGAAAGACATGAAGAAGGCCCGGGAGGTGTTTGACCAGGCGTATGAAGCGGATACGAAATACAGCCCCATACGAAAGTCTCCGACGGACCAAAAACCGCCGGCCCAAGAATAAAATTACGATTTCTCACGGATAAGTTCCAAGAACAGTTCGACCAGATGAGGATCAAACTGAGTCCCGGCATTTTTCTTAAGTTCCCTTAAGGCATACTCCTTGCCGGGGGCTTTTCGATACACCCGGTCGAAGGTCATCGCATCATAAGCGTCCACAAGGGCTACCACCCGCGCGCCCAAGGGTGTTTCTTCGCCCCGTAGCCCGTTTGGATATCCCTTTCCATCCCATCGTTCATGATCTCCCCGGACCAACGGGACAACCGGTTCCAGAAACTTGATGGGTTGGATGATCCGCGCCCCGAGGACCGGATGCTGTTTCATCACCTCATATTCTTCCGGAGTCAACTTGCCCGGCTTCTTTAAAATCGACTCCGGGATCCCGATCTTGCCGATGTCGTGGAGGATCGCCGCGTACTGAAGGACTTCCAGGTCGTTCTCCGAAAAGTCCAATCGTTTCCCGAGCATCAAGGCATGTTCCACCGTCCGATCGGAATGGCCCATGGTCTCCACGTCCTTGGTTTCCAGGGCCGAGGCCAGCGCCTTGATGGAGTCCAGGTTGGCCGTCTTTAATTGGTTTCCTTTGAATACAACCTCTTCAAACAGCCGGGCATTTTCAATGGCGCTGGCCATCTGACGAGCCACGGAATCGCACAACCGGATTTTCTCGGGTGTGAAAGGATTCCGCTCCCAATGTCGAGCCTCGCCCAGAACCAACAGGCCCAGAAGGACACCTTTTTTTATCATGGGGCAGATTAAAAGAGACTGCAATTCCGCCAGATTTCCCGTAAAGAGCAGCCTCTCTACCGGCGAGCCGGCGGATTGGATCTCGACGCCGCGAAGCAGAAGGGGTTCTGAAGAAGTCAGGATTTCTTGGAAACATCTTGAATCGCCGGTCGCGCAGAAACGACCGATTTCAAAATCCCAATCGAGTTGTCTTTGAGGAAAAGCGGCCATGACCATCAGGTGATGCTGTTGACGGTTGACCAAAAGAATCCGGCAGAAGGTGGCCTCCAGGCGTTGCGTGGCGATCTGTGCGGAGGTTTGAAGCAGCTCCTGAAGTTTTAGGGAGGAGGAAGTCGTCGTGGTGATCTCCAATAACAGGGACAGTTGATTGGTCCGCTGCTGGAGCTTTTCCAGATTCCGCTGTCGTTCCTCGCTGAGCTCCTTCAATTGCCGGATTCGCTCTTCCAAGTTTGCAACCAAGTTGACGCTGTGTTCTTTCAGGTAAACCTTTTCCTCTTCGGGACCCACACTTTCTTTTTGCCCTCCTAAAAAGGCTTCGACTTGAGACGCAAATGTTCGGATGTCGAGTGGCTTGGCAATGTAACCGTCGCAACCGGCCGTCAGGGTCCTCTCCCGGTCGCCCTTCATGACATTGGCGGTCAAGGCCACGATGGGAATTTTTTCCGTTCCCTTGGTGTTCTTGATTTTCGTGGCCGCGGCGTATCCGTCCATATCCGGCAGGTTGATGTCCATCAGAATCAGGTCCGGGTGTTCGCTGCCGGCCACCTCGATTCCGGTCAGACCGTTCTCGGCCTCCAACACCTGATATCCCTTGGCCTCAAGGACCCTTCGGACCAAAAGGGTATTTTCCGGGTTGTCTTCCACGTAAAGGATCTTTCTTTTTGATTCCATCGAGTTCCTCCTTTCAGCTCTGCACGGCCCGTCTTGGGCCGTCGAGTTTTACGGCTGGACTCCCAATCGTTTGAGTACGTCCGTCACGTTCTTTATAAAATCCATCTCGGACGGGGCGGTTTTCCGAATCGAAGTGATCACTTTGCCGTTTAATCGCTCTCGATCTTCCAATGTCAAGTCCTTCCCGGTAATGATAACGACAGGAATATCACGGGTCGCCGGATCCGTGCGAAGCGCATCCAGAACATCGAACCCGTCCATTCCGGGCATCATCAGATCCAGAAAAACCATGTCCGGTCTTTCATTCCGAATCAAGGCTAGCCCGTCGGCCCCGTCCATGGCGGCGTGGATTCGATACGGTTGCCGATCCATGATTCTCCGCATGAGTTCAACCGATTTGGGATCGTCGTCGATCACGGCGACATGGCGAATCACACCCAACCGCTTTAGCACATCGAGCACGGCCTCTTGGCTGACCGGTTTAACCAGATAATCCACGGCCCCCAACGCATATCCCTTTCCGGTTTCGTCCAGGATGGAGCAGATGACAACCGGAATCTTCCTCGTCTGTTCATTTTCCTTAAGCGCGTTCAAAATCTCCCATCCGCTTTTCGGTTTCATCAAAATATCCAGAACAATCACGTGGGGGTTTAAACGGCCTATTTTCTCCACGACGTCATTCGTGGGGTCCACGCCCACAACCCGATAGGGCTGGGATTCCAGGTAGCGCCGAATCAACGAGACGACATGGGGATCATCATCGATAACGGCCAAGATCGGTCCCTCTCGCTTTTCGAGTTCGCTCTCCGAGGGATCGTGGCGCAATGGCGGGGTCACCGGGGTCTCCACCGCTTGGGAGGTCTTTGCGCTCGTTAACTCAAATGGAAGATTAAACGAGAACGTGGAGCCGACGCCGTACTGACTCTCGACCCAGATCCGGCCGCCGTGGAGTTCGATGAACCGCTTGACGATCACAAGACCCAGACCGGTCCCCCCATAATTGCGCGTGGTGGAAGCGTCCAGCTGCCGGAACTCTTTGAAAAGCTTCGGCAGGTCTTCCGGACGAATCCCGAGCCCGGTGTCGGTCACACTGACACAAATCGCTTCCGGTTTCTTGACGGCTTTGATCCGGATCGAACCTTTTGCGGTAAACTTAATCGCATTGCTAATCAGATTCAGCATCACTTGCCGCAGGCGCATCCGGTCGGCTCGAATCGCGGAAAGGCCTTCTTCGATTTCGGTTCGGAACTCGATGGCCTTGCCCTTGATCAGTCCCTTGGCCGAAGACAGCACGCTCTGGACAATCTCCTCCAGTCGGACTTCCTCCAGGCTCAGCGTCATATGACCGGCTTCGATCTTGGCCACATCCAGAATGTCATTGATCATCTCCAAAAGGTGCTTCCCGCTCTGGTAGACGGCCGTCAGGTCCTTTTGTTGCACTTCCGTGATCGGACCGTCGATCCCCTCCAGCAGGACTTGGGCGAAACCGATGATGGCATTCAGCGGCGTGCGCAGCTCATGACTCATATTGGCCAGGAACTGGGTCTTTAGACGATCCGATTCCTGGGCCTTCTCCATCAGGGCCTGGAGTTCGACGTTCTTCGTCGCCAATTCCTCCGTCCGCTCCCGAACCTTCATTTCCAATTGATCCTTATAAACCTCCAGTTCCTTTGTGGTCTGGCGAAGGTCCTCATGCGTCAATTCAAGGTCCTGAAACTGCCGCTGAAGCTGGGCATCGCGTTCACGCAGGGAATCCGTCATCCGGTTAAAGATCCGGGCCAATTGGCCCAGTTCATCTTGAGACACCACATCAACCGATTTGGTGAGATCGCCTTGAGAGACCAGGATCGCCGTATTGATCATCCCCTGAACCGGCCTTAGAATCGCGCGGACGAAGCCACTCGAGCCGATTATTCCTAAGGCGATCACCCCGGAGGTCAAGAGGATATAAAATCGAACGAGGTCCCTGACCTTGGTTCGAATCGGAGTATCGGAAATTCCCATTTCCACATATCCGATCAGCACGGGCCGATCCTCGCCGGGTTGGAGGTTGAACATGGTCATCAAGGTTTCGTCGATTCCCGCATTAACAGTCTTGCGCAGGATAATCGGAGCCAGCATGATATAGGGATATTCGTCACGACGTCCGGGATCCGACACTTGCTTAACCAAAATCTCCGTTCTGGCTTCATTAAACTCATGGGGTTGAATCGGACTCCGTTTGGAGTGATACGCTTCACCCTCTCGGTATTGCTCGGCCAGAACCGTATGCTTTTCATTATAGATCCGGATGTATTGTAGAGCGGTCGGCTTCGGCTCAGAGTCGAGCGTCCCTTGAAGGATGTTTTTCAGGTTTGCGGAATCCTCCGCGATCACTCCAAACCTGCTGGTGGAAGCCAACGCCAGCGTCAGGCTCTTCCCTTTCATCAGGAGTTCGTTCTCCACCTCCCGGCGCATGTTGTAGAGGGCATACCAACCAAGGGACAGTCCCACGATGACGATCATCAGACTGATCATCAAGGTGAACTTCATCTTCAAACTGATCGTCTTGCGTCCAAGACCCGTCATCGAAAAACCTCATCGGCCGTCTTGAGGACTTCCTCCGGAATGTCCAATCCGAGGATTTTAGCCGTCTTCAGATTGATCGTCAGACGCGCCGTCTCAGGGTAGATCACTTTCCCCTGATCCGGGATCCCGCTTCGAATGACCTGGTCTACCAGAACCGAGGATTGTTTGCCGATCGAAACATAATCGGGGGAAAGCGCCAGAAGCGCACCGGCCTTCACAAAGCTGTCCGAAAACGCCATAAAGGGGATGCCCTTTTCCAAGGTCGTCAGCAGGATGAACTGAAATGAATCGTTGGTGATCACGGTGCTGTCCGGCACCATCCACAAGCCTTGAATCTGGGGCAAGAGCGATCGGATCGCGCCCGGAATCTCCTGGGCCGTTCGGACCTCGGCCTCGACCAACTCCAAGTTCAAGTGACGCGCTTCCTCTCGGGCTGAACGGATCAACCCGGATGTTTTGGTCGGATCGTAAAGAACCCCAATCCTTTTTAACGCGGGCACGACCGATTTAAAGGCCTTGAACTGGGACTGGATCGGAATTTCCAGGTCGATCCCGGTGACATTTCCGGATTGAAGACCATATCTATTGGGGTCAATCACAAGACAGTAGACCAGCGGGATATCCGGAAAACTTTCCCTGGCCAATCCGGCGGCCTTGGATCCGACCGCCAGCACGGCGGCCAGCTTGCGCCGCTTCGCCTGCCCGACGATCTTCATCCCTTCATTGACGTCCCCCTGCATGTTGTACTCCACCACGTCCACTTTGGTATGACGCCGGAACCCTTCGACGGCTTGGTCATAGGGAAGCAGGTCCTGGCTCTTGATCACGGCGACCTCGGCCGACGATGCGACGACCGGTTGCAGGACGAAGGGCACTGCCCAAAAAACGAGCCATAAAAAGGCCCGGCTAAAAATAGCAGATAACCTTGACATTGAAATTCCTTCGGTCTTGAGGGACTTGGAGGATCGGTGCAAGCTCATTGGAGGCCGGATCCGAGAATCGTGCATCAAAGAGGTTGAAGATGGAAGACCGGATCTCGAGATTTTTGTACAGATTATGGAAGGTGAGGGTGAGATTCGTAACAAAGTAGGGATCGACCCTCCCATTCGATTGGATCATCTTTCGACTCCCGACGTATTGTTCTTCAATCCCCACGGATCCTCCCTCAATCGAGAGAGGAAACAGTTGTCCGGCTTTCGCCAGATGTCTCGGGGAATTGCTGAGCTCTTCATGGGTATCGCGATCCTTGGTGACCTGATACGCGTAGCTGAAATAACTTTCAATTCCCTGCGCCCACTTCGATCGAACCTCGGTCGAGACCCCTTGACCCCGCACTCGATCCAGGTTCTGAAATTCGAATGTTCCTCCTCCCCCATTCGTCAGATTGATCAGGTCCTTGATATCGTAACGATACACGGACAGGATGCCTTTCAGATGCGCCCCCAATGCCTGCTCAATCGCCCCTTCGTACGTGTTGATCGTTTCAGACTTCAGGTTTGGGTTGCAGACAAAAGAGATCCCGCAATAGAGCAATTCATAACTGTTCGGTACACGAAAAGCCTGGCCGTAAAGGAGTTTGAGGATGCTGCCCTCCACGGGCTCGTAAACCAGTGACGCTCGGGGGGATGTGTGCTTATTATCTTGGGCATTGTAGCGCACATAAACGTCATGTCGCGCGCCGACGTTCAGGGTGAGGTTGTTCATCAACTGGATTTCGTCCTGAAGGTAAAGCGAGTAGACCTGGAAACGATCGCGGGTATCAAGATAAGAAAAGAACGGATCCACATTGAAGTTTTTTAACAGAACGTGATGGAATTGTCCCTCGGTCCCGGCCACCAGCCGACTCCATGAAAAGATTTTCCAGTCCATTTGAAGTTCAGTGCCATACCATCGGCCGGGGGTGTTGTCCTTGTTGATCGTCGGCGGAGGAACGTCGATGGGATAGGAGGCCTTGTAGAGATACCAGTCATCGTAGGCTCGGATCAACAGCCCCAGCGTCGGCGTCAGTTGGGGATTATATTTGACCTCGAGGAAGTATCTCCCATCGACGGTTCTTTCCCGACCGTCATCAAAGATCGTGGCGTAAGAAGCCGTGGGGACATTCTTGCCTCGCTCGAAGTAAGTTCCTTGAAACCCAAAGTCCTTGTACCGAAGTTTTCCAAAAAGGGAATAGGCCCACTCCCCATCCGAATTTTTCGCAAAGCCGGAATCGTGGGCGGGATCTCCATCATTGTATTCGGGGAAGTAAAGGGTTTGACCGCTGCTCCGGGTGGTGGAGGCATTCAACAACAGGTTAAGTCCATTCTCATACTGCTGGCCGTAGGTCAGGATCCCTTTGTTGGTGTTGTAACTCCCCGCCTCGGCCGAAGCCATCAGGCCTTTCAAATCGCTTCCCTCTTTGGTGACGATATTGACGACGGCAAAGAAAGCGCTGGTCCCATAGAGGGCCGAACCGGGGCCGCGAACAATCTCAATGCGATCCACAACGTCCAGATCAATACCGGATTCCCGCCCCAGGAGAAAGGCTTCGTAAATGTCATCATTGAGAACGTGTCCGTTGAGCATGCCAAGAATCCGGATGTTAAAATCCCCCGGTCTTGAAAACCCACGAACACCCAGATAACTGTAGTTTCTGTCATTGGAGACATAAAAATCGCGCACGGATCGGAACATATCCGCAAGGGTTCGCCAGCCGTACTGTTGGATCTCTCGGGCCGTAATGATCGTGACGGAAGCCGGTGCCTCGCCGACCACCTGTTTATACCGCGCCGCCGAGACCACCACCTCACCTTCCTGCTCCGCATTAAAGAGGGCGATTTCTTGTTCCAGGGGCCCCGCACCGGCCAGGGCCATTCCTCTGAATACAACGCAAATAAAGCCCAGGGTCATCCAATAACGCCTCATGCCGAATCACCCTCTTTATTCAATACCTGCACGAAGGACCGTACCAATTGCGGGTCGAACTGCTTGCCGGCGCATTGATTCAATTCCTCGATGGCTTCGTCATCGGTCAGTCGTCTCCGATACGGCCGTGTCGAAATCATCGCATGATAGGCCTCGGCAATGGCCAGAACGCGTGCAAGAAAGGGGATGTCCTCCCCATGCAGACCTTTCGGATAACCGTTTCCATCCCAACGCTCGTGATGGTAAAGAATGGCGGGCAGCACGCCGTCTAACCGGGGCGCGTCCTTGAGCAACATCTCGGCCAGGGTCGGATGGGCCTGGATGATCTTGCGCTCTTCCATCGTCAAGGGTCCCGGCTTGTTCAAAACATTATCGGGTGCATTCATCAGACCGATATTGTGCAGCAAACTTGCAATCCGAAGGCTCTCCACCTCCGGCGGGTCGAGTTTCAAGAACTTGGCAAAATTCATGGCCAAACGAACCACCTGATCCGTATGGCCGAAGGTGAAGGGCGTCTTTGCATCGATGGCCAATCCGATATTCCGGATCACGCTGAGTTTCGAATCTCGAAGAACGGCCTCAAGACTGCCCTGATTCTTTACAAGATGGGCCTTCAACAATTCCCCGTGAAGACTGACTCGATTTCGGCCGTTCTGCTTGGCAAAATAAAGGGCCTTATCCGCCATTTCAATCAGGCCGTCTTTGTCTCGGGCATCGATGGGAAGATTCGCAATCCCGACGCTGATCGAAATAAAAGCCCGATGACCGCCGGGCAGGTTGAAGAGATGGTAGAGAACACTGTTGCGAAGACGCTCCGCAACGACCTGGGCCCCTTCCAACGATGTTTCAGGAAGAATGATCGAAAATTCTTCGCCTCCATAACGAGCGGGAAGATCGATGGTCCGAAGTCCTTTTTTGAGAAGCTCGCTCACCTCCCGTAGAATCGCATCGCCGACCGGATGGCCATAGGCATCGTTCAAGGTTTTAAAATGATCCAGGTCGATCATGAGAAGCGAAAGCGACCGGTTGTACCGTCGAGAACGGGTAACCTCATCCTCCAATTGTTTTTGAAAGGCCCGATGGTTGTAAATCCCTGTGACGACATCCGTCACCGCGGCCGCTTGCGCCGTTTCTAAAGCCTGGGCCCGTTGGGCCAGGAGTCTCTTGGCATTGAGACCGAAGGTGGCGCTGATGAGCAACAAGATCGCAGCCGCCGTCGTGATCGTAAATATTTCCTGGCCAACTTCCGAGACCAGATAACCCGGCGTTCCATGGAAAACCAGATCGACCAAATTGGATATGGAACCGAAGGCACCGGCCAGAATGAAGAACAGCGCGCCGAGACGCTCCAGATCAAGCCGCGCTTCACGTTTAAGAAAGTAACCGAAATAAACAAGGGCGCCGCCCGATACTGCGAGCACCCCGTGTTCGATCCAGCGGAGTCCCTCAAACATTGTCAGCCTGTTTTTTCCGATTCGGCTTCGGGCCGGATATCGCGATAGAGTTTCCATACGATCCATGGAAACAAGATTCCAGCGCCGATCCCGAGCAGTGCGCGAACCGCCTGGATCCAGGCCGGTTCCATAAATTTGAGGACGGTTCGAACGGCCAACATCACGCAAAGACCGATCAACAACAACCAGTTCCGCTTATCGCCGACGATGTCTTGTCCAACGGGAAGAATCACAAGAGCGACCATCAACACGACGATCGTCAACGCCGTCACGTTTATCACACCGATGACGCTTTCCAGCCCCATCGATCCTCCTCAAACCGCAGTGCCTATTGCGGTTCTCGCTCGCTCGACTAACTTTGTCCCATCTTCTTCCGACGGTTCGATCGTTGCGTGCCCCACGTGGATTCGAATCGAATACCGAACGTCACCGATCATCCATTCCCGTTCGGGAAACAGAATGGGGATACGTTGTGCGACAAGCTTCGCGCCGTCCTCCGTCGTCTGGCACAGCAGCCATAAAAATTCTTGGGGGTCGATTTGAGAAATGGTATCGTATGCACGCCGGTACGCGTTCAAGGTATTTAAGATCTTCTGAGTAATTTCGCGCACCGCATCCCCTTTGTCCAAAGGTGAAATCTCGACCTTGACGGCAAGGCACGATAATGCATATTGGAATCGACGCGACCGGATCCGTTCCTCCTCCACTCGTTTCCGGAAATCCTCTAAACCTTTCAGGATCGCGGTTGATGGATCACGATGGGGTACGGGCGGCAGGCCGATCAAATTCAATAAAGCATGGGCTGAAATTTCCTCTCCTTCCGCCATCGCCGCTTTAATTTTTTCCGCGGCCTTGCTCACCAGATAGCCTTGCTCCGTCAGCTTCTGAACGGCCTGCAACAATTCAAGATCCCGATCCGTGTAGCGATAGAATATCCTTGAGCCGTGCAGTTCCTGTCCAGGCCGCACAATCCCGATCAGTTTCCAATAACCCAGTTGTCTGGCCGAAATCTTGGCCCGTCTACAGATTTCTTTGGGGCTGTATGTCTTTTTACCCATCTCTCCACGCCCGATCCGAAAAGGTTGTCAACTTTTAACATATATAGAGCAATAAGCGTACCAACTGATAGTAAAATAAGGACTATTTCTTATACATGCTTGTTCAATGTAATAAATCAACAGGTTACAATAATGCGCTTTTGGGGGTTTGGAAGCGGATCCTTTGAATTAGGAAATCTCTTTCCTATTCTTTGACGAAATTTGGCAGGATGGAAGGATTAGTCTTTCAGGAGTTGGACGATCTTTTCCAGAAGGGCATCTCGACCCTCACCGGTCTTGGAAGAAAATGGCAGGATGATGGGGGGAGTAGCCGACCCCGGCAATGAACCTTTGATCTTGCCGAGCGCCGATGCCAGCCGTCCTCGGGGCAGCTGATCCGACTTTGTGGCGACCAGAATACACGGAAGCGTGTAGGAGCGAATCCATGTTAACAATTGTTGATCCAAAAGACTCGGCGGGTGACGAATATCCATCAGCACGATCAAGCCACGAAGCGCGGGACGGTGCGTGAGATAATCATTCACCAAGTCACCCCAGGCCTCCCGTTGTGCGAATGATGCGCTGGCATAGCCGTATCCGGGCAGGTCCACAAGATAAAAAGCCAACGGCCATTTGAGGCCGACGGTGACCTTGAAAAAGTTAATCAGTCGTGTTTTGCCCGGCGTGCCGCTTGTTTTGGCCAGCCCTTTTTGTTGCACCAGACAATTCAACAGCGATGACTTCCCCACGTTGGAACGTCCCGCAAGAGCAATCTCGAGCAGTCCGTCCTTTGGACAGTCTTCCGACCTGGCACAGCTCTTGATAAATTCGGCGCTGAGAATCTTCATAGGGTATGAACTTACCAGTTCAAAGGAAGACGATCAAGAAGAATTATTCCTGTTTTCCAATCCACTCAGCGCAGGGGATACAAACATGGGGAGATCAATCCTCGCCCGTCCCGAAGGACGGGCGCTACTTCCCTGGCTGTTTTTAGAATGGGCGGAATATTCGGCCATGTAGCTGCAAAGCAAGATTATCCCCTTTCATTCCCCATAATACCAACTCCGCGTGACAGGGCAGGTCAAAAGATCAAAAAATGAATTTGACAGAATTCTGTACATTATTTATAATCTCTGTTATCAAATTACCAAGGAGGTTCCCAATGTCCATCTCTCCCAAAGACATCATCCCGCTGACCAAGGCCCGGGCAAAGCTCACGGAGTTGTGCGAGCAGGTCCGCCGGGAGCACGGCGAGAAGATCATCACCAAGAACGGCGAGTCCTGCGCCGCATTGATCGACGCCGACCGGCTGGACCACTACCACCGCTTGGAGCGGGAGCACGTCCATCTCACGCTTCTTGAGGAAGCGATCCGCGGAATGGAAGATGTCGCTGCCGGGAAAACCCTTTCCCTGAAAGAGTTAAAAACCCGCCATGGCCGGTAGACGGCGAACACCTGTCTTTACCGAGAATTTCAGCCTCAACCTTGATGCCCTCCGGCTCTTTCTGGAACCGGAGGGACGCGCCGCATTCGAACGCCTCCTCGACCGCCTGTTCGATGACATCGTGCCGATGCTTTGCCGACACTCTCAGTCCGGCCGGATCTTTCTCCAGCATCCGATCCGATCGAAAGAAGCCCGATCTCTATCGCGAAAGCTGAAAACCTTTCTGAAAAAAGGCGACACGCTTCGCGAGTTTGTCGTGGATGACTATCTTATGCTGTATTTGCACAGAGACCGTCAGGTGGTTTTTCTGTCCATCAAACACCACCGTCAGCTCTCCTTTGACCTGCGACGATTCTGGTAGTCCCGCTCGCCCGCCCCGAACTTAGCGGCAAATTCCCCCACCCGCCGGGCGACGCTCGTTAGATGCTCGACCCGGTCGTGCTTGATCCTTGGCTGTTTTCAGAATGGGCGAAATAGTCGTTCATGTCACAGTGATAATGCGGGCGACGCTGAAGTCGCGGTCAACGCAAGGCATATCCACTCCTTTCCACGGAAATCTTACAATACCCTCGTGACAACGGGGGTCAAAGTTTTTTCTCCCATCCGCTCGCTTGACAGCAGCTTAAGAAGCCATTATAATGGCCATTATCATAGCCATAATGGAGACAATCTTATGAAACAGGTAGACCAATTTGTATCGGTTACAGATGCCAAGAACCGCCTTCTGGATCTCATCCGAAGCCTTGCCGAGAAAGATGAGGTGCTGGCAATCACGCGCGGCGGCATCCCCGCCGCCGTCGTCCTCAGCCCCGAGCGGTACGAGGGTCTTTTGGAGACCATTGAAGTCCTCAGCGACCCCCGCTCGATGGAGTCCATTCGCCGATCGCTCAAGCAGGCCCGGAAGGGCCGCTGGCTGAGCGAGGAAGAGGTCTTCGGAAAAGAGAAGGCCCGCCTGTCCGGCCGGCAGGCATGAAGGCCTTTCGCGTCCGGTACACGCCCGAAGCGGCCTCCCTCATCCGAAAACTCCATCCCGAAATCAAGCGCCGAATCCGGGGCGGAATCAAAACGCTTCTCGAAAATCCGTTGTCGGGCCATGAGCTCCGTTTTGAGCTGTCCGGTTTTCGATCCCACCGTGTGAAGAACTATCGCATCATCTACCGACTCAATGATCCCGAGGGTTTTCTCGAAATCCTTTTCGTCGGTCAACGGCGGGACGTTTATGAAAGCCTCCGAGCCCTGTTGTTGGAAAAATCCTCCGACTGACTTCGCCGTCTCCGCGTTGAGCGGGAAGACCTTGCCTTGATCCCCTGATATTTCCCCAACAGTCTCTAGGCCTCGTTCTGGACCGCCTGCATCAAACTTTCCGGACGAACCACCCGGACCTTTGCGCCAAAGCCCAACACCCATGCGAGCAGTTCAGGGCAAACGGCCACCTGAAGATTCATCCGGATCCGCCCGCCTTTGAGCGGCGTGATCCGCTGGCTCGCATGCCAGGTTCGCTCACGCACCCACCGGGCGGCCGACTTTTCAAAGACCAGCTCCACGCCCTCTGCTTCCCCCCGGAACACGTCAGGACTGAGCGCGGAGCGGCTCTTCTGGAATAAGCTGTGAAGAGAATCACCCAGGAAGGTGCCATCGAGCGGTAGTCCGGGTCAAGAACCCAAAAGGTTTTCCCGTCTTCACGCTGATCATAGATCGGAAAACCAGCGAGGCCCAATGCATCCAGGTCCCGCCGCAGTGTCCGCTGATGGCAGGCATCGTCCAGCTCGGAGGCTAAACGTTGGGTTGACAGCCCGGGGCTTTTCTTTTATAGTGAATGGGCTATGAACGGCGATCCCGAATTCGATAAAGTCTATCGTGCCGCCCAGGAATGCTTCGAGGAGAATCGGCTGGACGAGGCGGAGCGTTTGTTTCTGAAGCTCCTGGACCGAAATACGAGAGGGTACGCGGACGTTTTTAACCTTCTGGGTTTGATCTATTCCCAGAAAGGCCTTCTGGAGCGTGCCGCACAATATTTTGAAAAAGCCTTGGCCATTAATCCTAAATACACGGACGCCGCCCTCAGCCTCGTTGTAACGTATAACGAGCTTCAGAAGTTCGCCGAGGCCGAACGCGTCTTCAATCAAGCGGCCAAGGTGGTCCGTTCCGAACCCACATCGCTTGATCCGTTTATTCAAGGCAAGTTGGCCAATGAGCACGGCAAGCTGGGCGATGCCTATTATAACCTGGGCCGGTACGATCAAGCCCTTGACGAGTACCAAAAGGCCGTCAAACTCCGGCCGAATTTTGTGGATATTCTGACCAAAATCGGGATGACCCTGAGGGAGAAGGGGGAACTGGACCCGGCCGTTGACGCTTTCAGCAAGGCCAAAGAGGCCAGCTCCAAATACGTGCCGGCCTACATTCACCTTGGAATCACTTATTACACCCAAAACCGACGGGACTTGGCCTTACAAGAATGGAAAGCCGCGCAGAAGATCGATCCCGCCAACCGCGCCGTCCAGGTTTACCTAAACTTGGCCAAAAAGCCATAGCCTTTTCCTTCACCCGAGGAAACCGTGAACCCGGCCGTTCTGAGGATTAAGAATCTCCGGACGCAATTTCATACCGATGAGGGTATCGTTCACGCCGTGGACGGAATTGATCTGACGGTCCGTCAGGGAACCGTTTTGGGGCTGGTGGGGGAATCCGGCTCCGGCAAATCGGTCACGGCCCTCTCCGTCATGCGCCTCATTCCGCAACCGCCGGGCCGCATCGTTTCCGGAGAGATATGGTTCAACGGAACCGACCTGATGACCTTAAAGGAAACCGAGATGCAAGCGATCCGCGGGAAACGGATCGCGATGATTTTTCAGGAACCGATGACGTCGCTCAATCCGGTCTTCACGGTTGGAAATCAGATCTCGGAAATGCTCCGGCTCCATCTGAAACTGAGCCGCAAAGACGCCCGTGACCGCACGATCGAACTCCTGGAGTTGGTCGGCATCCCCTCGGCCGATCAGCGCGCGAAGGAATATCCGCATCAACTCAGCGGCGGGATGCGACAAAGGGTCATGATCGCCATGGCCATCTCGTGCGACCCCGACCTCATTTTCGCGGACGAACCCACCACCGCTTTGGACGTCACGATCCAAGCGCAAATCCTGGTTCTCCTGGAGGAACTCCGAGAGCGGCTCGGCATGTCCCTCGTACTGATCTCGCACGATCTCGGCGTGATCGCGGAAGTCGCGCATGAGGTGGCCATCATGTATGCCGGCCGCATCGTCGAGGAGGCCAGCACGGAGGAACTGTTCGCACAGCCCCTCCATCCTTACACGCAAGGACTTCTGGCGTCTCTTCCCCGGTTCGACAAGACGGGAGGACGGGGGGAACGACTCCGGGCGATCCCCGGCACCGTCCCCAAATGGACGGAGCAGTTGCCGGGTTGTAAATTCACTCCCCGTTGCGGCATCGCCATCCCCCACTGCGGCCTGGAAGAGCCCCCGTTGAAGGAAGTTCGTCCTGGCCACCGAGTTCGATGCTGGGTCGCCTTTGGAGAAAAATCGTGATGGATGCGGGCCTACCCCCAAGCGCCGATACGATCACAACCGGCTCGTCTAAAACCGCCCTGCTGTCGGTCCGAAATCTTAAAAAATATTTCCCGATCCGCGAGGGCCTATTGGGCCGGCCGGGTCTCCGGGTTCACGCCGTGGACGACGTCAGTTTTGATCTTCAACGGGGAGAGATTCTCGGACTGGTGGGCGAAAGCGGTTGCGGGAAATCGACGACCGGCCGGTTGATACTCAGACTGCTGGAACCGACGTCGGGTGAAGTCCACTTTCAGAGTGAAAATATTTTCAACGCCAACGCCCGACGGATGCGGGCCCTGCGTCGCGAGATGCAGATCATCTTTCAGGATCCTTACGCCTCCCTCAATCCCCGCATGACGATCGGCGCCACGCTCGAAGAGCCGTTGATCATCCATAGAACCGGAAACCGGAACGAGCGACGGGCCCGTGTGCGACAGCTTCTCGAAAAGGTCGGATTGGATCCGGGCGTCGTGAACCGTTATCCCCACGAGTTCAGCGGTGGACAGCGGCAGCGGATCGGGGTGGCCCGTGCCCTGGCCCTGAACCCGAAACTCATCGTGGCCGACGAACCGGTTTCCTCTCTGGATGTCTCCATTCAAGCCCAGGTCATCAACCTGCTCGAGGACATTCAGCAAGAGTACGCGCTTTCCATGATCTTTATTGCGCACGATTTGAACATGGTCCGGCATATCAGCGATCGGGTGGCTGTCATGTACCTGGGCCGCATTGTTGAATTGGGACCGGCGACGCACCTGTATCGAGAACCGCTTCACCCGTACACCGAGGCTCTTCTGGCCGCGATCCCGATTCCGGATCCGAAGGTGAAACGGACCCGGATCCTTCTCGAGGGCGATCTTCCAAGCCCAGTGAATCTCCCTCCGGGATGTCGTTTCTATTCGAGATGCCCGAAACGAATACCGGATTGTCTCAAAGAAGATCCCCCGCTGGTCCAGATCCGTGCCGGGCACTGGGCGGCCTGTATCCTGGTCACGTGAGATGGAAGTCAAAAATCGGCGGCGGACACCGGCCCATACGAGCATCAATTAGCCGACCATAAGCGGAAGATCCTGGCCCAGATCGGGAAGGCGTTCGAAGCGCAGCACGGCAAAAAGCCGAAGGCCGATCACCTCACAAACCTCATCACGGCCAAGCACCGCGCTTGCACTCGGCGCACCGCAGCCGATGTGTCGGCTACCGCCTGAACCTTCCCGCCAGCGAAGTCCGTGTGGTGAAATAATGCGAGACAGCCACTGGCACTCAAAAATGAAAACCACCTATTCAGTCCGGTCGGGTCATTTCTGTCGCCCCAGCTGTAAAGCGGAAGCCTGAAATAGGTCTCGATATTTAGATGTCAAAGTAAAGACCTGCCCCCAGACTTTTCCCGCTCTGGCGCTCGACGGCGGAGCTCCTATTGATCAGGTTCAGGAGATGCTCCGGCATAGTGAAATTGAAATAACGATGATTCATCTTCGACAATGAAACAGAGTCGAAAAAGCAGCTGAAAAGCATATCACTCAGATCTGATCTTTTTTGAGGTTCAAGGGGCAAGAAATAACAGCAAAAGAAATTAGGATTCTTAAATATCCGTTATAAATGATCCTTTTTCGAGATTATTCTGCCCCGTTTTCCTGGGATGGGCAATAGTGAGGGAGTGTGTCAATGAAGTTATGCAGTAAAACAGAGAGTCCTGTGGCCCTTTTGGTCCCTATATGAAGTTACACCCATAGATCCACGGTGTAAAATTTAACTTGACATGTAACCATATAGTTACATATAATAGTGCTTATGGGCACTGACTCTGTCTTCAAAGCGCTTGCCGATAAAAGTCGGAGAAAGCTCCTGGATGTTCTCTTAGAGAACAATGGACTAAATTTAAATGAGTTATGCGAACACCTAACTATGAGCAGGCAGGCCGTGATGAAACATTTAAGAATTTTGGAGAATGCAAACTTGATAGCGGTAAATTGGGATGGTCGAGACAAGTTGCACTATTTAAATCCTATTCCTATCCAAGAAACATACGGCAGATGGGTTAGTAAGTATGAACGTCACCGATTGAAAGCATTAGATGATCTGAAATTGAGCCTTGAGCAAAACAAAGCGGACAGATCAAAAGAAAAGAGGAAAAGAAAATGAGTAAACAGAAATTTGTATATGTGAGCTACATCAAGACAACTATAGATGTCTTATGGAAGGCGCTCACTAGCCCCGAATTCACCCGAAAATATTGGCTTGGACAAAGCATTGTATGTGATTGGAAAGTGGGCTCGCCTTTAAAGCTTGTTAAAACCGATGGCGTAGTTGTGAATCTTGGCAAGGTTCTTATCGTGGAGAAACCGAAAGTTCTCTCCCACACCTGGAACCCTCAAACAAAAGAAGGGACAAGTGTAGAGGCTCCATCGAGAGTAACATTTCACCTTGAACCCGATGAACAAATAGTAAAATTGACAGTCACGCATGATGAGTTCCCAGTAAACTCAAAAGTATTTCCACAAATTAATGGCGGATGGCCCGTAATTATCAGCAGCCTGAAAAGTCTGCTTGAGACAGATAAGCCGCTTACAGGGAAATCCAGTACAGGCACATGCTAATAAATTTTAACTGACAGTAATAATAGGAGGAAAAATGATAACTGATTTAAAGACGAAACCCGATTTTAGAGCGCCTACCACTGCGAAAAAGCTCCCACGCGCCGTAGCCGATGGGAGAGGTGGAATTATTATTGCTGTCGGAGAAGTGGCCGGATCACCTGAGCATGTGTTCCGTGCGCTAACGACAAACGAAGTCGAGCAATGGTGGAAATATCCTGGCGTCTACCACCAAAAGGATTGGAAGGCCGACGTCCGCGTCTGCGGACCATGGAGCGTAACCGTTGAGTTGGCAGATGGTAAGTTGGTTCATGCCTGGGGAGAGTTCTGTGAGCTTAACTTCCCCAACAAAATTGTTATGACCAGGAGATTCGACGCGCATCCCTTTCTTGGAGATCGCGAAACTACAATCACCTATCGTTTAGAATCCTCTCCCCACGGCACGCTCGTAACCGTGCGCGACGAGGGTTTCATCGGACGAAGCGAGGCAGCCTACGGGAATGCAGAAATTTGGGGAAAAGTCCTGGGATGGTTGGACACTTTTCTAAGCAAACAATGACTGGCGATACGAACGAAAGGAATCAATATGAGCACTTACGAAACCCATCACCAAGTAGGCATCAAAGCCCCCACCGATAAAGTTTATCAGGCATTAACCGATCCCAAGATGCTCGCCAAATGGTGGACTTCCGACACTCGTGGCAACTCAAAAGTTGGGGGCCACCTGGAGTTTCGGTTTGGCGACTTCTGTCAGAAATTTGAGGTCGTCGCACTTAAGCCAGGGGAGTTTGTTCGTTGGAAGGCCACAAAAGAAGGAGCAGACGAATGGGCCGGGACCGAAATCACATTTTCACTGAAAGCTGATGATGAGCAGTGCCTCGTCCGCTTTGTTCATTCCGGCTGGGCGGATAAGACAGAATTTTTCGCGCATTGTTCAACTAAGTGGGCAGTGTTTCTGTTGAGCCTCAAGGATCTCTTGGAAAAAGGCAAAGGGCATCCGGCTCCTAATGATTTGCCAATCAACCATAGTTGACGCGTAAGGGTGCTGTTGGTGGGAATAGGTCGGTCGGCGCCCAATATCCCGACCGGCACTCGCTTGACCGTGGAAAAGACACGGGGCCAGGTCTTTCCTTTGGCATTACACTTACAAGAAGTAAAGAGATAGATTTCACCGCTGTAAGCTATTCCGCTCGGTATTTCTCCTAACCTCCTCCCCCAACCACCGAAAAACGACTAAAAAACCACCGCTAAACCATCGTTCGGCGAGAGTTCGACGAGGATTTTGTGGGGAGGGATGATCCATATACGAATGCCGTTGTGCGGCGGATGGGAAGAAGCTGGCGGAGATGGCGAGGCCCCCGCTGCCGGATCTCACCTATCGTTACCGCTGCCGCTGCGGACGGGATCGCACCGTGCCCGCCTCCATCGATCCCGTGACCCAT
Organism: Nitrospirota bacterium; assembly: GCA_016194285.1. Taxonomy (GTDB): domain Bacteria; phylum Nitrospirota; class Nitrospiria; order JACQBZ01; family JACQBZ01; genus JACQBZ01. The sequence continues at coordinate 29,081 of JACQBZ010000020.1, forward strand.
CGCATCATCGCGCGGGCCAACTGCGCCTGCGGTCATGAGGTGCGGGAATTTCTCGGCCATCTGGTCCGGATCAAGTGCAGGGCCTGCAAGGCCATACAGAAGTTTTAACCGAAGTTCACACTGTAAAGGAAAAGCTCCGAGGCTCCCTGAGAAGCCCGTGAGGTCACCGACGTGACCCACGGGTTTTTTCTCGGCCGAAAGGTCAGGGACAGGCTTGGAGGAGATCCGGAGGCTTGAAGAAACCCCGGTTCGCGCGTATCCCGCCCGGATCGAGATTCGATGATTGCATTCCTAAAAGGTTTGCCTTAGAATATCTCAGAGGACGGCGGTATGATCACCCATCCAAAACAATATCTCGCCGAACAGGAAAAGGCGCGGAAAGACTATCTTGAGCGCTTGAGCGTGGAAGAGTCGGTTCGCATTTTGGAGAGTCTATTGACATCGGGCCTCGCCGAAGAATTCCGTTTTTCAGATGACCAGCCGGTCTCGCTGGCCGTGAGCATCCGAAATGCCCGAAAGCGGGTTTAGGCATCTCTATCAGCGTGTTGTGACGCTTCTGGAATCGTTGCGGGTTCCTTACCTCATTGTGGGCGGACTGGCTACGGGGGTTCTGGGCGAGCCGCGATTGACCCATGATGTGGATGCGATTGTGGATCTGAAAACCGGGGATCTTGACCGTTTGCTGCCGAAGGCTCGAGAGGAAGGCTTCGATTTCGACGAGCAGGCTGTCCGCGCGAACATCAAACGACAGGGAACCTTTCGGCTTCAATATCAAAATGCATGGCTTGATATCATCGTGTCTTCTACGGAGTTTGAGCAAAGCGCTTTTAAACGAAAAAAACGCGTGCAGGTCCTCGATGTTGAAGCCAACTTTCCAAGTCCGGAGGATTTTATTCTGCTGAAGCTGATTCCCGGCCGGCAGAAAGATTTGCTGGATGTGGAGTCGGTTGTCGCAAGGCATCGAGACAAGTTGGATCGTGCCTATCTGGAACAATGGGCGCAGAAAATCTCGGATGAGATGGAAGACCTTCGTCTGTTCAATATGCTCAGGAAGTTGTTAAACCGCTAAGCCGATTCCTTTCGATCACAGCCCGGCAGGAATTCGCCTCGCTCGGCTTCAGAAAACGGCTATGATCTCATCCGGAATTCGCCGGGGACGGCCGGACGAGACGCAGACCAAGACCACGATCGATTCGGCGATCAGGCGGCCGTTCTGATCCCGAACGGTGTGGGAAAACGTGAGGCTGGCCTTCGAAACATCCGTCACGGCCGTCTCAATGTCCAGGAGGTCCGAATAGCGGGCCGGGGCCTTATAGTGGACCTCCACACGCGTCACGACGAAGTACAATCCTTTCCCGGCCCATGTTCCAAGCTCGATCCCTCGCTCGCGGAGGTGTTCGGTCCGGGCCCGCTCCAAATACCGCAAGTAGTTGGCGTAATAAACGACACCGCCGCAATCGGTATCTTCATAATAGATCCGGACCGCCAGGTGACTCTTCGCCGGTTGCCCCATGATGGAACCGCCTTTCTGCGCCTTTGGCTGAAAATGAAAAGACACCACTCGGCGATGGTGTCCAGAAGATGTCCCCTCCGTTTTAGAAAGACCCGGGAAAGCCTAACGCCGACGGAATCCTTCGACCGTTCAGTTCAGCAGAATTTTCTTAACCTGCCGATACTCCGCATTCTGAAGATGGTCCAAAGCGGCTTTGACATAGCCTAATCCGATAACGCACAGCTCAAAATTATCCGAAAGTTTCCGGAAAAGCGGCACAAACGGTTTGTATTGACCGTAATTGAATTCGGACACGCTCCGATAGGAATGTTTCCCGACTTTGATATAGTCGATTAGAAAGTCCGGATGGTGAATCCATTGACCGATCTTCATGCGTTTCAGGAATTCCGGAAATAGGCCGACCATGAACAGCGTGAAGTCACCGATATGTCGGTGGACCTCTCGTTCCCGTTCGAACGAACCGGCATTGAGCAACAGGTCGGCTTCGAGCAGCATCCCGGCCACTTCCTCCAACCGTTTTCCTTTCGCGTTCCCAATCCGGTAAAGATGATCGACGTGGATAAAATCAAGCAGTAAGTTGGAGACGTAATGGACCACCGGTTGATCCGGCCATCGTAATTTTTGAGAAAATGTCCGTTCGGTGAGGTCCGTGAAAAGCTGTCTCAAGGGATGATGATCGGGAACCGGTTTTGACATTGCCGAATCCTCTATTTAATTTTGATTATAGCACAGATTTTCAATGTCACCCGATTCTCACTCGGAGGTCAAATTCAGGAGTTGTCGGCCATGGCCGATGGACACGCTGGTCCGGATCGCCTGATGAACAAAGCCTTTCGCTTTTCGAACGGCTTGTGGAACGTTTAACCCGGCCGCCAGACCGGCCGTGATGGCCGCGGAAAGAACACACCCGGCGCCATGCAGGCGTCGGCCTCGAACACGGGCCCTTCGAAAACGTTGCGTCTCTGAATCCCCGACCAGCAGATCGAGGGCGGCGTCGCCTTCAAGATGTCCCCCTTTGACCAGAACGTATCGGGGTCCCATCGCATGGATTTCCATTCCCGCTCGCTCCATCTCCTTCTCCGTCCGGACCGACAGTCCGGTCAGGGCCTCGGCCTCTTTGAGATTGGGGGTGACCACCAGGGCCAGTGGCAGCAGCGCCTTTTTCAATAATTCGATATCGTCCTTCTTCAGAATAGGATAGCCAGTGGAGGAACGAACGATGGGGTCTAGGACATAGTGCGCGAGATGATATTTTTTCAGAAGCTCCCCGACGATCTCGATGCTTTCCCCATCCAGAAGCATGCCCGTCTTTACGGCTTGAACCGTGATGTCGTCCAGAAGGGTCGTGATCTGTTTTCGGAGAAGATCGGGAGGGATCTTGACCACCTCCTGAATCCCCAGGGTGTTCTGGATCGTCAAGGAAGCGATCACGGCGGTTCCGTGAACATTCAGATCGGCAAACGTCCTCAGATCGGCCTGAATTCCGGCGCCGCCCGTTGGATCCGAACCGGCGATGGTCAAGGCCACGTTCAAAGCGGATACCTCATTCAAGGTTCAAAACAGATAGTGGATTGACACGAGCCCCGTCGATCCGCATGCCCCAATGGAGATGCGGACCGGTGGCGCGTCCGGTGGCCCCAACTTTACCCAGAACCACTCCCTTATGGATCCTCTCTCCTTCCGCAACGTCCACCTCATCCAGATGAAAATACATGGTAAAGAGTCCCAGGCCATGATCCAAGACAATGCTCTTTCCGCTGAAGAAGAAATCCCCCACCAATACCACCACGCCCTCGTTGGTCGCGTGGACTTCCGTCCCTTTGGGTGCGTTGATGTCCTCTCCGCTATGAGGAGATCGGGGTTCGCCGTTCATGATCCGTCTCAGTCCAAAAGTCCCGGCGATTTTACCCTCCACCGGCATGATAAAACGGCCTTCCCAAAATTTCTGCGCCGTCACCTTGCTAAGCGATTGCAAAATCTTTTCCTGTTCTTCTTCGGCCCGCTTGGCCGTCTCTTCGTCGAGATCCACGTAATTTTTGGGAACCGTCAATTCCTGGGTTGCAAAATGGACCGGAAGCACTTCAACAGTGTAATGACGCTGTTCCACAGAGCCGTCATCCTTTGAAACTTCCACCCGTAGATCCTCTCGGGAAGGAGGATCGGCCAGATCAACCCCGATCAACGCCCTGAACTGCCCCGGGGCCTCTGCCTTAAAAAAAGGAATGGTCCGATGACGGAGTTCGCCCTGCACCGATGTGGCGCGGGGGCCGACCCGAACGGAAAAATAAAACAGATCTCCTTGTCTGACGCGGACGGGAGAGACCGGATTCGCTTTCACACGCGTTTGGGATAAAGTCTCGGCGGACCAGGACGGCATTTCTCCTCCCACCATCAACAAGAGGAGACTCACGAGAAAGGGCGGGTAAGCTACCTTGAAAACCTGTGACCGGAAGCTGCAGCGATTAATTCCTCAACCCTCCTATCGGACGAGCTGAAAGGATCCATACAGAGGATGGTTTCTTCCCAGTAGCCATTCAGTTTGAGATAGGTCCAGTCCACCGTATAAGAACGATTCTTTTCACGGGCGAACCGGATGAAATCTCCTCGGATCTTGGCCCGCGTGGTTTGAGGCGGCTCATTCATCGCCAACTGAATATCCTCTTCTTCGACCACTTTCTCAACCATATCCATTTTTTCCAGGACATAGTATAAGCCTCGCGACCGCTTCACATCGTGATACTGGAGGTCCATCAGCAGAATTCGAGGATCGTCCCAACCGCAGTCCTTTTTCTCCATATAGGAAACCATGAGCTCTTTTTTCATCACCCAATCGATCTGACGGGAGAGTTGCATGGGATCCTCTTCCAATTTGTTCAGGGTATTCTCCCATTTTTGAACGATATCTTCAGTGATGGAATCGACCTCGGTCGATGCCAGGTAATCATAGGCCCGCTCCAGATAGATTCGCTGGATCTCGATCCCCGTCAGTTCCCGACCGTCCTCCAATTTGACACGCCGCTTGAGCGTCGTGTCTCTCGAAATCTCCCGAATGGCCTTCACGGGGTCCTCCAACTCGATGTTGGGAACGGTGTAGCCCTCTTCAATCATGGACAACACAACGGCGGTGACCCCAATTTTCATCAGCGTCGTAAACTCGGACATGTTCGAGTCCCCGACGATGATGTGAAGACGACGGTACTTCTCGGCATCCGCGTGGGGTTCATCCCGCGTATTGATGATGCTCCGTGACGAGGTGGTCGAAGACGAGGTTTTTTCGTGGATATGCTGTGCCCGCTGGGAAAGGAAGTAGTGCGTTTTACCGGAGAGTTTCAGGAGTTTACCGGCCCCCGCATAGATCTGGCGTGTGACAAAGAAAGGGATCAGCTGCTCCGTGACTTTCCAAAAGTCCACATCCCGCCTCATCAGGTAATTCTCGTGGCATCCATAGGTATTCCCCATCGAGTCGGTGTTGTTCTTAAAAATAAAAATTTCTCCGTTGAGCCCCTCTTCTTTGAGTCGTTCTTCCGCCAACGGCAGACAGCCCTCGACCAGGCGTTCACCCGCTTTGTCGTGGGTGACCAGATCAAAGATGTTATCGCACTCGGGCGTGGAATATTCAGGGTGACATCCGGTATCTTGATAAAATCGGGCTCCGTTGACCAGGAAAGCATTTGAGGGCCAACTGTTCGGGATCAAACCTTCAAAGATATACCCCAGCACTTTCTCCACGGGCAGATAGACCTTGCCGTTCGGAGAAAAGATCAAACCGTATTCATTTTCGAGTCCAAAGATGCGTTGTCGCATGAGAACTACCTTACCGAGGATGGATCAACTCCGTGACCTCGTCCGTCGTCAATCGCCTGAATTTTCGGCCCTGACGGTTCCGGTCCAGCACCGCAACCTCCAGACTCTGGACGGCGAGGCGCTGGCCCGTGGTGCTTTCCATGGCTTCCGTGCATAACTTCAGCGTATCCGACAGGGGAACACCCACTTTGTAGCGGTCCTTTAAGAACAGCGTAATGGCTTCCGACCGTCCCCCGATCACCGTAAAACCCCGTTCATCCGTGATGCTGCCATCGAAGGAAATGCGATAAATCTCACCCGATTGTCCACCCTCGCCCACGGCGACAACGGCAATCTCCACCTCCAGCGGCTTGACTTCCTGACTGAAAGCCGTGCCCAGCGCTTGAGAGTAGGCGTTCGCCAAGGATTTGGCCGTGACATCTTCCCGGCTGTACATATAGCCCTTCAGATCGGCATGCCGGATACCCGCCTTTCGCAGATTTTCAAACTCGCTGTATCTTCCCGCCCCCAGAAAGGCGATGTTGTCGTAAATCTCCGATATCTTGTTCAGAGACGTGCTGGGGTTGTCCGCCACCATCAAAATCCCATCTTGATATTCCATCGCGATGATCGACCGGCCCTTGGCAATGCCCTTTTTGGCATACTCCGCCTTGTCCTGCATCATCTGTTCGGGCGAGACGTAATACGGAAAGGCCATCTCAGGCACCTCGCTTCCGGGTCTCGATCAACTGTTCATAGATCTGGCGGATCTGGCGCTCATCGGTATCGATGACGCCCTTGACCGTCACCGTTTTAACGGTCGGATAAATGCCCCGAACCAAATCCGGCCCCCCGGTGCCGATATCTTCCTCCGCCGCATCATACAGCGCCACCAACGCCGTCCGAACGGCGTCGTTCTCGGCCATCTCGGATTGATATAATTTCTTCATCGTCGTGCGGGCGTCTTTTCCACCGGACCCGGTCGAAAAATAGTCGGTCTCTTCATATCGCCCGCCGGTGATATCATATTTAAAAATGCGTCCTTCGTTCCGCTTTAAATCGTAACCGACAAAGATTGGGATAACGACCAAACCCTGGAAGGCCATCGGGAGATTCCCTTTGACCATCTGGGCCAGTTTATTAGCCTTTCCATCCGTCGATAATTCCGCGCCTTCTAATTTTTCGTAATGTTCCAACTCGGTCTGAAAGAGCCGGGCCAATTCAATACAGGGTCCTGCGGCGCCGGCAATGGCGATCGCGGAATGCTCATCCACCTTATAGACTTTTTCAATCCGGCGAGCCGACACCTGGTAGCCTTCCGTCGCCATGCGATCTCCGGCGATGATCACCCCGTCCCGATATTTCAAGGCCAGGACGGTCGTCCCGTGCAACACCATCGCAGACAGAGGCCGATCGCTTCCGCCTTCCTCCGTGTCTTTACGGACACCCGGCAGTGCCTCCGGACGATGGGACGAAAGCCAGTCATAAAAACTGGGTCCCGGATCTTGAAACGGCCCCTTGAATCTAAAATCCAACGTTACTCTCCACCCTTCTGGACGTAGTTCTTGACAAACTCCTCCGCGTTTTCCTCCAACACGTCGTCGATTTTATCCATGAGTTTGTCAAGATCTTCCTTGATCTTTTTACCCTTCTCGGCGCTCTTCGAACCGGTCCCCGTCTCTTCTTCTTTTTTGCCGGACTCTTTTTTCCGGTCTGTTTTGTGTTCCTGTTTGGACAAGGTTTCTCACCCCCTTACTTACATGCTCAGGTGGCCCAAGACTTCCTCGATGGACTGGGCCGATTCCAACAACGTCCGGGTCAGGCTTTCTGTTCCGCGAAACGGTTCCATTAAGGGGACCTTCTTGATGGTGGTGTTTCCGACATCAAAAAGGATCGAGCTCCAGCTGGCCGCGTACACTTCCTTGGGAAACTTTTTCAGGCAACTCCCTCGGAAGTAGGCCCGCGTGTCCGTCGGCGGATTCTGTTCGGCCTGCTCAATCTCCCGGTCCGTGGTAAGGCGGTCCACGTACTGGTCTTTTTCCAGGGCGGTGTACAGCCCCTTTTCAGGGCGAAGGTCGTGATACTGGAGATCCATCATCGCCAGACGCGAATCTCCCCATCCGCATTTTTTCCGTTCCATATACGATTGAATCAGTTTCAGTTTGATCACCCAATCAATCTGTCGGGAAAGCTGCATGGGATCTTCTTCAAGCCGATCCAGGACCTCTTCCCACTTCTTCAAGACATCCCGCGTCGTTTGATCCAGCTCATGTTTCTCAAAGAAACGATGGGCCGCTTCAAGATAGAGCCGTTGAACTTCAATGGCCGTGAATTTCCGCCCATCGGACAAACGAATCGGCGCCTTTAAATCGATATCCCGCGACACTTCTTTGATGGAGCGAACCGGATCCTCCAGTTCGAGTTCCGGCAACGGCCAGTTCTCTTCGATCAGGGTCAGCAAAATGGCCGTCGCCCCGAGTTTGATATAGGTGGAGTATTCCGCCATGTTCGCGTCTCCGACGATGACGTGCAGGCGGCGATATTTAACGGCATCGGCATGGGGCTCATCTCGCGTGTTGATAATCGGCCGTTTCACCATGGTATTGAGATCCACAACGGTTTCGAAAAAATCCGCTCGCTGGGATATCTGGTACGACACCGGCGGCATTCGATTCTCGGCGCCGACCTTTCCGGATCCGGCATAAATCTGCCGGGTCACAAAAAAGGGAATTAAATGCTTCATCAGCGATTCAAAAGGCACCGTCCGATCGACCAGATAGTTTTCATGATAACCGTAACTGTTGCCTTTCCCATCGGTGTTGTTGCGATAGAGAACAATCTTGTCCTGCTCCTTAATCCGGCTGGCGTGCTCACAGCACTGACTCAGGATTCGATCACCGGCCTTCTCGTAGATCAACACGTCCCGAGGATTGGTGCATTCAGGAGTCGAATACTCGGGATGGGCCCCGTCCACGTACAGGCGGCCTCCATTGGCCAACACCTTATTGAGAAGACGGTTATAGTCCGGGCCGGGTCGCTCCCGTTCTCCCTCGATCTCAAATCCCCGGACATCCAACAAGGGGTTCTCGTGTTCATAATCCCACAGGACACGAGTCGAAGGAAGATAAGGATAGTTATTGATCAACAGCAGGGAGGTGGAAACAGGATCAAGTGCTTCTGGATTATGTGTCGCAATACCGAATTCGGTTTCTGTCCCAAGGATGCGTTTGATCATACAAGGCGCCGGTCGAACCGATCAGAGGTAGTGGCCCGTTGAGATCGTCTCGATCTGTCTCGGTTCATTCTTCTTGGCTCCCATGGTTCGAACATGGACGATCTTCTCACCCTTTCTCCCGGCAATCTTGGCCCAATCATCCGGCTGTGTGGTATTGGGCAGGTCTTCATGCTCTTTGAATTCATCCCGCATCCCTTGCAGAAGATCATCGCCCCGAACCCCGACACGGCCCGTCGCGATGGTACGCTTGATGGCGTATTTCTTCGCACGGGAAACAACCCCTTCGATCAGTGCTCCGCTGACGAAATCCTTAAAGTAGAGCATCTCCTTTTCGCTATTGGCATAGGTGACTTCCAGAAACTTGTTCTCTTCGCTCTGGCTGTACATCTGATCCACCGTTTGTTGGATCAACCGGTCGATCGCAACCGCCGTGTTTCCGCCGTCTTTGGCCAGTTCATCCGCATCGTACGGCAAATCAAGCAACAAGTATTTCGAAAAAACCGCCTTCGCGGCCCGCTTGTCGGGGCGATCGATGCGGATCTTCACGTCCAGCCGACCCGGCCGGAGAATCGCGGGATCAATCAAGTCCTGCCGGTTGCTGGCGCCAATCACGATCACATTCCGGAGGCGCTCGACGCCATCGATCTCGGAAAGGAACTGCGGCACAATCGTGGATTCGATGTCGGACGAGATACCGGTGCCTCGTGTCCGGAAGAGGGCATCCATCTCGTCGAAAAAGACGATCACCGGCATCCCTTCTTCCGCTTTTTCCTTGGCCTTTTTAAACACCTCGCGGATTTGACGTTCGCTTTCGCCCACATACTTGTTCAGGAGTTCCGGGCCCTTCACGTGCAGGAAAAAGCTGCGCACATCCTTTCCCGTCATATGGGCCAGCTTTTTGGCGATCGAGTTGGCCACGGCCTTCGCAATCAATGTTTTCCCGCAACCGGGAGGCCCGTACAGGAGAATGCCCTTTGGAGGAAGCAGCTTATGCTGGGCGAAGAGATCGGGATGCAAAAACGGCAGCTCGACGGCATCCTTGATCGATTCGATCTGCTCTTCCAGTCCGCCGATATTATCGTAGCTGACGTCCGGCACCTCTTCCAGCACCAATTCGCCCACTTCCGACTTGGGGAGTTTTTCGAGTAAATAACCGGATCGCGCATCCAAGAGAAGATCATCCCCGACGCTGAGTTTCTCGTGAAGAAGCGGCTCGGCCAATTCGGCCACCCGTTCTTCATCGGCATGGAGCGTCACGATGGCGCGCTTATTGCCGATGAGGTCTTTCAGACGCACGACTTCACCCTGACCATCAAATCCCTTCACCTCAACCACATTCAGAGCCTCGTTGAGGACCAGTTCCTGACCCTTTCGCAGATCCTTGCTTTTGATCGACGGATGAAGATTGACCTTCATCTTGCGTCCGGAGACGTAGACGTTGATGGTGCCGTCCTCATTTCCACTGGAAAAGATGCCGTAGCTGGAGGGCGGCGCGGTCAACTTTTCCACTTCCACCCGCAAGGCCTCAATCTGAGATTTGGCCTCGTGCAGCGTCGCGGCTAACTTTTCATTCTGTTTGTGGGCTTGTTCGAGCTGCGATCGGGAAAGGCGCAGTTGACGCAGCTCTTCCTCCATCGACCGGACCTGGACGTGCAGTTTATCAAGTTCTCGCTCGTATTCTTCGACGTGCTTATTCATGTCAGGCTCGTTCTCCGACAACCGATCCGTGAGTCGCCTCACGGTATTACGCAAGGAGTGAAACCTTCCAGAGCCTTTTTTGGTTTCCCCCATTGTCTCTTCTCAAGTCAACAAGGAGAGCGGTCGCATCGTCATCCAATGGGCTCGTTGATTTTTATTCTATCACCGAACCCAACTACGGTCAATAGCCCTCTCCCGAATTTCATCAACCGACGAGACCGTCGTTGCAGACCGCAGCGATTTTAATTCGCACAGCACGGCCGAGGCCGCCTCTCGGGGATTCGGAGCCTGAAGAATGGCCGAAATCACCGCCACGCCTTGGCCGCCGCTTTGGATCACTTCCAAAATTCGTTCAAGTCGTATTCCGCCGATCGCAAACACCGGAATGGCAACCTGGGAAGCCGCGGATCGGATCGCCGACGACCCCAACGGCCGACCCATCGACCGCTTGGAAGGGGTATCGTAAATCGGCCCCAGGACAACAAAATCAGCGCCCGCTCGTTGCGCCTCGATCACCTCTGAAACCGCGTGGGTGGACTGTCCGATAAGACGCTCCGGACCCAAGATCTTTCGCACCACCGGAACCGGGAGGCTGTCGGCGCGGAGATGAACTCCATCGGCTCCGACCGCAAGACAGACATCCAACCGATCATTGATCAGAAGCCGGGCGCCGAACCGGGCCGTCAGCAACCGCATTTTTTCGGCCCACCGGAGAAACGCTCGTGCCGGAAGATCCTTTTCCCGGAGTTGAACGGCTCGAACCCCTCCCGCCAGGGCTCCCTCTACAATCTCGTCCAAAGGACGGCCGCCGGTTTGGTGCCGATCCGTGACAAGATAAAGATCGAAATCGATCCGACGATTCAATTCAGTCCTCTACTCAATTATGCCCTCGATGGGACTGCTCGCATTCGCATAGAGTTTTTTAGGAATCCGGCCCGCTCGATACGCCAGCCGACCGGCCCAGACCGCGTACTTCATCGCCTCGGCCATCGCGATCGGGTCCTGCGCCCCCGCGATCCCGGTGTTCATCAAGACGCCGTCGCACCCCATCTCCATCGCGATCGCGGCATCGGACGCCGTCCCCACGCCGGCGTCGACAATCACAGGAACCCTCACCGTTTCCCGGATAATCTGGATGTTGTAGGGGTTTCGAATCCCCAATCCCGATCCGATGGGGGCCGCCAACGGCATGACGCAGGCACAGCCGATCTCCTCCAGTTTTTTGGCCACGATGGGGTCATCATTAGTATAGGGAAGGACGATGAACCCTTCCTTGACCAGGATCTTCGCCGCCTCGATCAGACCGGCCGTATCCGGGAATAACGTCTTTTGATCCCCGATCACTTCCAACTTGACCAAGTTGGTGATGCCCGCGGCTTGGGCGAGCCGCGCGGTGCGGACGGCTTCATCCACCGTATAACAACCGGCCGTGTTGGGCAGGATCTTGTACTTCTGAGGATCAATATAATCGAGAAGGTTCTCCTTATTCCGGTCAATGATATTCACGCGGCGGACTGCCACCGTGACCATATCCGCGCCGGACACCTCAATCGCCCGTCGAGTCTGGTCAAAATCCTTGTACTTGCCCGTGCCGACGATGAGACGGGATCTCAGTTGAACGCCTCCAATCGTCAATAAATCATCTTTCATAAACGTCCGACCCCCCTCTTTTATCCCCCGCCAACGAAATTGATGATCTCCAACCGATCCTCGTCATTTAAAACCGTGCGGGAGTAATCCTGTTTGTCCAAGATCCGAAGATTCAGTTCAACCGCCACCCGTTCCAGAGGGGTGCCCAGTTGTTCGAGCAAGCGCGCCACCGTGGTGTTCTTTTCGAACTCCCGGCGCTCTCCATTCACTACCAGCTGAATCCCCGTCGGCATCGCCTACCCCCACACTCCATGCCTCTCACGGCGAAACCGCAAACCGGCTTCTTGACTTCAAATAAAAAAACCGTACTCGGTCAGGAAGTACGGCTCACCTCGTGTGGTCTTATGATGCCGTAAATCATGTTGAAGAAGATCGGAACCACTCGATGGAGGGTTCTTCACGCCCGCTTCAACACCGGCATACTGCCGCTTCCCTCCGCCCGTATTATCGGGATCAGGTTCACAGGGTTGCCCGTTGACCTTTGTTCAGTGAAAAGTGCTAAGTGGTCTGTCATAATACTCAACTGAACACTTCACACCAAACAGGAACGTCCGAGCTCTCAGCCCGACCTTCAATCCTTTCGCATCCGGTCGAGCACCCCCAGCAATTTTCATCATACATGAGCCCCGAAGACATTGTCAATACCACTTTCGGGTCGAAGGAGTTCCCGATGAGGTTTGACTTTCCGACGGACCTTTTGCTACCATCCCCCTCGAATTCATTGCCATGGATAGGAGTCCAGTTTGCTGTCTTTCCTCGGGTATCGGCTCTTCCGATTCTTCATCTCGCTGGTCGGCGTCACCATTCTCACCTTCGGGATGATGCATCTGGCACCCGGAGAGCCGACCGATCTTCAGACCACCTTGAATCCCCGGGTTTCGGCCCAGGCAAAAGAGAACCTGCGTAAACTCTACGGCCTGGACCAACCGCTTCATGTCCAATATGCCCACTGGGTCAAACGGGTCGTGGCGTTGGATTTCGGCACCTCCTTTGTGGACGGCCAGAAGGTCGCCACCAAGATCGTGGAACGGATGCCGATCACGATCGTCATTAATCTCCTGTCTTTGATCTTGATCTTCATGATCGCCTTACCGATCGGCGTCTTCTCCGCCACGCATCCCTACACCTCTTTCGACAAAGCCACCACGGTCTTCGTTTTTATCGGTTTTGCGATTCCCACTTTTTGGTTAGCCCTGTTAATGATGATCCTCTTCGGCGTCGTCCTGGGATGGCTTCCGATCTCCGGCTACCAATCTCTTGATGTCAGCGGGATGGCCCTTACGGAACGGCTGTGGGACTGGACGAAACATCTTCTCCTCCCCGTCTTCGTCTCGGCGTTCGGAGGCCTGGCCGGAATTTCACGCTATGCCCGGGCCGAGATGGTGGAGGTGATTCGGCAGGACTATATCCGGACGGCACGGGCGAAGGGCCTGAGCGAACCGGTCGTGGTCTATAAGCATGCCCTCCGAAATGCGTTGATCCCGATCATTACAATCCTGGGACTCTCGGTGCCCGGACTGATCGGGGGCAGCGTGATCTTCGAGTCCATCTATGCGATTCAAGGAATGGGACTTCTGTTCTATCAATCCGTGATGTCACGCGACTATCCGACGATCATGGGCATTATTATGATCGGAACGGTCCTGACACTGCTCGGAAATTTTATGGCGGACATATTTTATGCCATAGCGAATCCAACGGTCCGGCTCCATTGAACGCAATAGAGGATTTAGATGGCAACGAAACAGCGAACAACCTTGGAACAATTCTGGAGACGATTTAAAAAAAATCGATCGGCGCTGGCCGGCGGCCTGATCGTTCTGTCCGTCTTTTTCATGGCCGTCCTGGCCCCCGTTCTGTCTCCGTACGATCCCGCCTATATCGATGTAGAAAGGATTTTAGTTGGACCGACGGAGGCCCATCCCCTCGGAACGGATGAACTCGGACGGGACGTCTTAAGCCGGATGATCTGGGGTTCGAGGATCTCGCTTCTGGTCGGATTTGTCGCGGTCGGGATCTTGATCCTGATCGGCACCCTGATCGGCGCTGTGGCCGGCTACTACGGGGGTTGGCCCGATGATGTTCTGATGCAACTGGTAGACATCATGCTCTCCGTACCCACCTTTTTCCTGATTTTAGCGGTGATCGCCTTCGTCGGACCGAATATATGGAACGTCATGATCATCATCGGCGCCACAAGTTGGATGGGTGTGGCCCGTTTTGTGCGGGGACAATTCCTGGCCTTGAAAGAGGTGGATTATGTCACGGCGGCGCGGGCGGTGGGCGCAAAAGATCGAAGGATTATTTTTTTTCATATCCTTCCAAACGCGATGTCGCCGGTCTACGTCTCGGCCGTGCTGGGCGTCGCCGGCGCCATCCTGGTCGAATCTTCGTTGAGCTTCCTGGGCCTGGGCGTTCAGCCTCCGATGCCCAGCTGGGGGAATATTATCACGTCCGGAAAGGATATGATCGATATCGCCTGGTGGCTCACCCTCTTTCCCGGCCTCGCCATCCTGATCACGGTCCTGGGGTACAACCTCCTCGGCGAGGGCTTGCAGGACGCATTAAATCCCCGACTTAAAGGGTAACGAAGTCTTCACGGGTCGAGTCAGGGATAGCGGCGAGGAATTACGATTGACTTTGATCCCCGGATCGGGACTAAAATGAATCGCCACCATTGATATAGACGGAGGCTCAACCCTTGATCCCGAACACGCCATGAACAATCCCGCAACCCGAAAACGTATCGTTTTAGCCATCGCGCTCACCGCCTTCCCGGCTGTCCTGCACGCTCAAGTGCCGATTCGGCACGAGTTAAAGGTGATCGTGCAGCCGGAAAACAACCATCTCGAAATTGAAGATACGATCAACGCTCCCCAATCCCTCCTCACCGCTTCGAAAAGGAAATTACATTTTCGGCTTCACGACGGATTCCAACCGGTATCGCCGACGGCCGGTGTCAAGTTGAATCGGGAAACAAACCCGAAACGGTCGGAGAAAAATCCCGGTCCGGATCATGCACAGGCCTCGGAGGAACGGTATACGCTTTCGCTCCCTCCCCATCAACGGGTCTTCGTCATCCGATACCAGGGCCGGATTAATCCTCCAATAAAATCGGCCCATCCGGCCGACGATTCCGGTTTCGACGCGGGGGTCATCTCCGAGGAGGGGGTCTTTCTGACCGGAACGACCCAATGGTATCCGTGGTTCAACGACGACCCGGTCACCTTCTCGCTGGACGTGGACCTGCCGGAACCGTGGGAGGCGGTCAGCCAGGGTGAACGGACGCGGCATGAACAGAAGAAGGGGCGGATGGAAACCCGATGGGAATCTTCTCAGCCACAGGAGGAGATCCTGCTGATCGGCGGACCGTTTATCGAATACAACCGGTCGGCCGGCGACATCCAAGTCATGGCCTTTCTGCGGACACCGGATGAAGAACTCGCCAACCGCTATCTGGAGGCCGGAGGTTCCTATCTGGCGATGTACGAGAAACTTCTCGGCCCATATCTATACAAGAAATTTGCGCTGGTCGAGAATTTTTGGGAGACGGGCTACGGACTGCCGTCAATGACGCTGTTGGGATCGGCCGTCATTCGCCTTCCTTTTATATTGTCCTCTTCTTACCCTCACGAAATCCTGCATAACTGGTGGGGCAACGGCGTCTTCGTCAATGACGAAAAGGGGAACTGGAGCGAAGGGCTGACGACGTACATGGCCGACTATCTCATACAGGAGCAGCAGGGAACCGCGTCGGAATACCGACGCACGGCGCTCCAGAAATATGCCGATTATGTCACCGAGCACAAAGATTTTCCACTGACCGAGTTCCGTGCGCGATACAGCCCGGCATCGGAGGCGGTCGGCTACGGCAAGACGATGATGTTCTTTCATATGCTCCGGAGGCGGCTGGGGGACGAGGCGTTTGTAAACGCTTTAAGAAACTTCTATCGTGAAAACCAAACTCGGCCCGCGACGTTCGACGATCTACGCGCCGCGTTTGCCGCGGTCGCCGGAGAAGATCTTAAAAGCGAATTCGCCCAATGGGTCGGCCAAAGGGGTGCGCCCGCACTGAGTCTGAGCAGCGCCCAGACTCAAGTCCGTGGAAACGGATATCTCTTCACGGCCATCTTGGAACAAACGCAACCCGGTCCGGCATATCGCCTGCGCGTTCCCATCGCCGTGACGCTTGAAGGCCGGGAGAAGGCCTATCAGACCTCGGTAAAAATGGATGCAAAACGCTCTGGGCTCGCGGTGATTGTTCCGGGCCGTCCCTTGCGCCTGGACGTCGATCCGGAATTCGATCTGTTTCGTCGACTGACTCGCGACGAAATTCCGCCGGCACTTTCGCAGTCATTGGGTGCTGAAAAGACCTTGTTTATTCTTCCATCCGATGCGGACGAAGCCGTTCGCCAGGGTTATCGACAGTTCGCCGAGTCGCTTTCGACCGTCTTGCAACAGTCTCCATCCGTTTCATTCGAGATCAAACTCGACCGCGAGGTCTCCGCACTGCCGACCGACCGCGCGGCATGGATCCTGGGATGGGAGAATCGCTTTGTACCGAGCATCCCTACGGCCTTGACGGGGCGCGAACTGTCCATCTTGCAGAACGGTCTTCAGATCGGAGACACAAAGGTTGAACGGAAAGATCATGCGATCGTCGTCACGGCACGGCAACCACAAAACGCGAATGCGGCAATGACCTGGGTCGCGGCCGATTCCATCACGGCCCTTCCCGGCCTTGGGCGAAAACTGCCGCACTACGGCTCTTACAGCTACCTCGTCTTTGAAGGGGAAGAGCCGAAGAATATCCTGAAAGGCCGGTGGGACGTCCCGAACTCTCCCCTGTCGATTCTCGTGAAGCAACCCGATGACCGTCTGATCCCGACCCCGCGCGCGAAACTCGAAGCCCGCCGCCCGCTGGTCGAACGGACAGAGCTACCGGCCCCGGTTTCCGACAAGCATCCGTGACCTGTAGGGTCGTTTACCGATACCACTCGGCCTTGTTCTTCGGCACGTACCAGTCGGTGGGAAAGTTGTACCAGATGCCGATGGGAGAGGGTGAAATTCCTTTGAACCGCTTGTGCAGCACCGGAAGGGCGTCGGGGTAATATAAAAAGGTGTACGGCTGGTCCTCCGCGATGAGGGCATGGATTTTGTTGTAGATCTTCTTCCGCTGGTCCTGATCGCAGGTATTCCGGCCCGCCAGCAAAAGTTGATCGACTTCCGGATTGTTGTACGAAACGAAGTTAAACTCCCCTTCCTTGGTCTTGCTGGAATGCCAGATGTCGTAGGCATCCGGATCGCGTCCCAACGACCATCCCAGAATAATCGCCTCAAACTTTTTCTTGTCTATGAACTGGTGGAGAAAGGCCTGCCATTCCAGGACACGTACCTCGACCTGGATCCCGATCTTTCGCAGGTTCTGTTGAATGATCTCGGCCGTCTTTCGGCGTTCGTCATTTCCTTGATTCGTCAGGATGGTAAATTGAAATGGCTTCCCGTCCTTGTCCAGAATCCCGTCATTGTTGGTGTCCTTCCAGCCGGTCTCGGCCAGGAGCTGTCTGGCTTTTTCAGGGTTGTACTCGAACTTCGGCACGTCCGGGTTGTAGGCCCAGGATTCCGGCGGCACCGGCTGGGTCGCGGGCCGGCCGAGGCCGAACAAAACACCGTCAATCACCGATTGTCGGTTGATCGCGTACGCAATCGCCTGACGGACCCGTTTGTCCCGAAATCGAGGGTCCAGAAGGTTATAACCCAGGTAAGTATAAGCAAACGCCGGGTAGCGGTATTTATTAAAATATTGTTTAAAATAGGCCGTATCGGTCTGACGCTGATACTGAAGCGGGCTCAATCCCATAAAGTCCAGACCGCCGGCTTTTAACTCCAGGAACATCGTCGCGTTGTCCGGAATGATCCGATAGATGTACTCCTCCACATGCGGTGGGCCTTCGAAATAGGTGTCGTTCGCCGTCAGGACGATCTTCTGGCCGGTGACCCATTCCTTCATTCGATAGGGACCGGTACCGATCGGCTTGCGATTGAATTCGGTCGTGTTAAGATCCGTGTTATCCAGAAGATGCTTCGGGATGATTCCCATGCCCCAGCTCGCCAGACCCGGCGCGAAGGGCTCTTTATAGACGACCTGAACGGTATACGGATCCGGCGCCGTTATCTTTTCAACCCGTTCAAAGTCGCCGCTGTAGGGCGTCGCTACCTTTGGGTCGATCGCTTTTTGATACGTAAAGAGAACGTCGGCCGCCGTGAATTCTTGGCCGTCTTGCCACTTCACCCCCTTGCGAAGCTTGAAGGTGACCTTTCGACAGTCCGGCGAGGCAGTAAAAGACTCGGCAAGATCCCCCACGAGGTTAATGTTCTTGTCGTACTTCACCAACCCGTTGAAGACCCAACCGCTGATATCTCCGGAGGCCGAGTCCGAAGCCAGCATCGGGATCAGTCGTTGGGCGTCCCCGATCGATCCCAGCGTGATCGCGTTCGGTTTCTCCGGTTCTCCCGCAGGAACGGCGACGGCCAACAGCCATAACGCCGCGGCAATGATTACGATGGCGATCGCCCGAATCATTGTCGCACGGTCAAGGAGCCGTTTTGGGTGGAGTTTCCTGTGCCGGCGCCGGGGTCACTGGGGAAGGGACTGTCGGGGCTGGAGCCGTTGACTGTCCTTCGGCCGGATTCGCCGGTGCCGTCGCCGATGGGGCGGCCTCCCCGCCCGTTGCAGGCGGCGCGGGCGCTTCCGCAGCCGGAGCTTCTTTTTTCTTCAGATCCAACACGCTCGTGGATAAGAACCGTCCTTTGGACAGCACGGACAGACTCAGGGAAGTGAGCATAAAGATAACGGCGGCCGACACGGTCAGCTTGCTTAAAAACGTACCCGGGCCGCGGCTGCCGAAGACGGTCTGACTGGATCCTCCGAAAGAGGCGCCGATCTCGGCCCCCTTCCCGGCCTGAAGCAGGATCACGCCGACCATAATGAAGCTGACGATCACATGCAGGATGATCAACAAAACATACATTTCCTTTTTTTCCTCCTTTGATTAGTGGGGACCCGTGCGGGCCTTCTCCAGTGTTTTAACGATGGCTGCAAATCCGTCGGGCTTGAGCGAGGCCCCGCCGACCAGCACACCGTCCAGATCTTTGATCGCCGCCAGATCCGCGATATTCCCGGGCGTCACGCTCCCGCCGTAGATTACCCGGATTGCCTCGGCCGAATCAGGACCGAGGATTTTGGCCAGGTGTTGACGGATCAACGCGTGGACCTCCGAAATCTGAGCGGCGGTCGCCACCTGACCGGTTCCGATTGCCCAGATCGGCTCATACGCGATCAACAGTCGATCGAACAGCCCGTTCGTTGCATCCGCAAGCCCCTTTTCGAGCTGCGCCCTCACAACGGCCGCCGTCTGACCCGTTCGGCGCTGCTCCAGCGTTTCTCCCACACAGACAACGGCGCTTAAACCCTCCCTCAATGCGGCGATTAATTTACGCCTCACCATCTCGTCCGTTTCGCCGAAGATCGTTCGACGTTCGGAATGGCCGATTAAAACGACCCGGCAACCGGCATCTTTGAGCTGGATCGGCGAGACTTCACCGGTGTAGGCCCCTTGGTCGTCCCAGTGAACGTTCTGCGCTGCTAACAGAATGCCGGTCCCTTTCAGGACTTCCCCGACGGCTTGCAGGGCGGTGTAAGTCGGCGCGATCACGATCTCGACAAGCCGCGCATCGCCCAACAGCTCGGACAGTTGTCGCGCGGCCGCCGTGGCTTCCGCGAGGGTCATGTGCATCTTCCAGTTCCCGATCGCGATGGGCCGTCTTCGAAAGGATTTCGTCTTGGCGATCACACCCGCTGGGACTCCTCGGTACGATTGGGCAAAACGGCCAGGCCGGGAAGTTCTTTTTCCTCCAACAGCTGCAAGGCCGCGCCGCCCCCGGTCGAGATGAACGAAATGTTTTCGGATTCCCCCGCTCGATGAACGGCCAGCGCCGTATCCGCCCCGCCCACGATCGTCAAGGCATACGCATTCGCGACGGCATGCGCGATGGCAAACGTTCCACGGGAGTAGGCATCCATCTCAAAGAGCCCCATGGGTCCGTTCCAAAGGATCGTTTTCGCGTTGGCCAGTGCTTCCGTGAACAATTTTACGGAGGCCGGACCAATGTCCAGCGCCATCCAGTCCTTGGGAATTTCCTGCATCGGGACGATCTTCGTCTCGGCACTGGGATCCCGGCTCTGCGCCACGACGCAGTCGACCGGAAGGTAGAACTTCACACCGCGGGCCCGTGCGTGGTTTCGGATATCCATCGCCATCTGGAGCATCCCGTCCTCGACCAGTGACCCTCCCACTTCATAGCCCAAGGCCTTGTAAAAGGTAAAGGCCATCCCCCCGCCGATGATGACTTTATCCACCTTTTTCCCCAGATTTTCGACGACACCTAACTTTCCAGAAACCTTCGCCCCGCCCAGGATCGCCACGAACGGCCGGGCCGGATTGGCCATAGCCCCTTCGAGATAATCGATCTCTTTTTTCATCAGAAATCCGGCCGCGCATTGCGGAACGAACTTCGTGATGCCGGTCACGGAGGCATGGTTGCGGTGGACCGTTCCAAAGGCGTCGTTCACGTACACATCGGCCAGGCGAGCCAGCGCCTTGGAAAACGCTTCGTCGTTTTTCTGTTCTCCGGGATGAAAACGGAGATTCTCCAAAAGGAGGACGTCGCCCGGTTTCATTTGGTTGACCATCTTCTCGACCTGCGGGCCGATGCAGTCCGGGGCAAAGGCCACTTCTTTCCCCAGCAACCGTTGAAGACGCTTCACGATCGGCGCGAGGCTCAGCCGTGGATCGATCTTCCCGTTGGGCCTTCCCAAATGGGAGCAGAGGATGATCTTCGCCCCCTCGTCGATGGCGTAATTAATCGTGGGCAGGGCCGACCGGATCCGGGTGTCGTCCGTGATGTTGAGGTGTTCGTCCAACGGCACGTTGAAATCCACCCGCACGATCACGCGTTTTTTCTTAATCTTTAGATCTTCAATGGTCACTTTGTGCATATTCATGGGATTCCCTGTCCACGATCATCGTTTTTTATTCATGGCGGGTATGCAGTCCATGCAACCGGACTGGGCCGCTCATGGCCGATGTCGTATGCGTGTTAACCTTTCTGTCCGATGTATTGAATGAGGTCCCGCAGACGGCAGGAATAACCCCATTCGTTATCGTACCAAGCGATGACCTTCACCATGCGTCTTTCCAGGACCTTCGTGAGGGTGGCGTCAAGGATGGCCGAATGGGGATTGTCGTTCAGATCGACCGAGACCAACGGCTCTTCCGTGTACTGAAGGATGCCTTTCAAAGAACCCTCGGCCGCCTGACGGTAGCGTGCGTTGAGTTCCGATTCGGTCACATCGCGTTCGACCTCGGCGACCAGGTCGATCACCGAGACGTTCGGCGTCGGCACGCGGATGGCCATGCCGTCCATCTTCCCTTTCAACTGGGGAAGAACCAGGAAGAGGGCCTTGGCCGCTCCGGTGGTGGTGGGGATCATCGAGAGGTTCGCCGCACGGGCCCGCCTCAGGTCTTTGTGGGGCAAATCCAGAAGGCGTTGATCGTTCGTCACCGAGTGGACGGTCGTCATCAATCCCCGCTTGATGCCGAAACCGTCCAGGAGCACCTTCGCCACGGGAGCGAGACAGTTTGTGGTGCAGGAGGCGTTCGAAACGATGGCATGTTTGCCGGGTTCATACATCGCCTCGTTTACACCCAGCACGATCGTGAGATCGGGGTCTTTGGCCGGCGCCGAGATGATCACTTTCCGCGCCCCGGCCGTCAGATGCGCGCTCGCACCCTCGCGATCCGTGAATCGGCCTGTGGATTCGACAACGATATCCACTCCCAACTCTTTCCAGGGAAGTTTTTTGGGGTCCTTCTCGGCCAACACCTCCATCGGCCGACCATTCACGCAGATCGACTTCTCCTTGGCCTCGATCTCGGCCGGAAGGATCCCATGGACCGAATCGTATTTTAAGAGATGGGCAAGCGTTTTGGCATCGGTCAGATCGTTGGCGGCAACGAACTCGATCTCGCGTTGGGACAGGGCCGACCGGAATAGATTGCGTCCAATTCGGCCGAACCCATTAATTCCAACCTTAATCGTCATCATTCATCCTCACGCATCCTCACGGGCGCTCAAACACGGATTTGGAAATCCGCAACATTGTTAAAAAATGGATTTTAATAGTAGGTGAAATCGCCCTCAAAAGTCAACTGTCACACGAACACCCCAAAGGTGGGACAAGCGAGGATCAGGACTTCGCGGGCCCTTCTTCTATCCATTGCTCGCATCAATTCGGAAGAACTCGGCCGGCTTGGGCTGAGGATGCGACAGCTTCGTGGGTTCGGTGCCTTTCACAAAGATCTCGATGACGGCGTCTTCGGCCCCTTCCGGTGCGAGGAGGCCGGTCTGCGGGTCGATATTGGCGAACACGACATTCTCCGGGATCGGGAAGGTCATTTCGGGCATCACTTCAAAAGCCGCCCGCATGAAGCCGATCCAGATCGGCAGCGCGGCCGATGCCCCGGCCTCGCGATCGCCCAGCGATCGGACATCGTCGAAGCCCACCCAGACGCCGGCCACGAGATTCGGGGCAAATCCGACAAACCAGGCGTCCGTGAAATCGTTCGTTGTTCCGGTCTTCCCGGCGAGAGGCCGGCCCAGCACTTTGGCCCGCCATCCTGTTCCCTTCTGAATCACATCCTCCATCATGTTGGTGATCACATAGGCGGTCTCCTTCGCGATCACCTCGTTCGCCACCGGCTCGTGCTCTTCCAGCACCCGCCCGGACGAATCCGCAACGGACAGGACCGCGATCGGTTCCACGCGGACCCCCTCGTTGGCAAATACACCGAAGGCCGAGGCGAGCTCGATCAGGCTCACGCTCGAGGAACCGAGCGCCATAGATAGATCCGGTGTCAGCGGACTGGTGATGCCCACGCGCTTGGCGAATTCCACGACATTCTTGATCCCCACCCGATCCAACAGTTTCACGGTCGCCAAATTTCGCGAATGGGCCAGGGCTTCCCGCAGGCTGATGGGGCCGAAGAATTTGGATTCGTAATTTTCCGGCCGCCAGACCTTTTGCTGTTCCTCGTCCACAAACACGACCGGCGAGTCGACCATGATCGTGGCCGGGGTGAAACCGCGCTCGATGGCGGTGGCGTAAATGATCGGCTTGAAGGCCGAGCCCGGCTGGCGGCGGGCCGAGAGGGCCCGGTTGAACTCGCTCCGCTTAAAATCGTATCCCCCGACCATGGCCTTGATCGCGCCGGTTCTCGGGTCCAACGCAATCAACGCGCCCTCGACCACCGGACCCTGATCCAAGCTGAAGACGGCCGTTTTGCCGCGGGGATCCAGCCTCCGAATTTTGACCCGGATCACATCGCCGACATGAAGGATATCGGACGGCTTGGCATTGGAATTTAACTCAACGTCTTTGAGCAGGTCCGGTCCCTTCAGCCGTTTCTTGGCCCAGGCCATGCCTTCGGGTGAGATCCGGCCGGTTCGGCCGGCCGCGACGACGGTCGCTCCTTGTTCGTCCACGGCCGTTACCACGCCGTCGATCACGTCCCCTTCCTTGACCGCGGCCATTCCCATGATCCCGGTGCCGGTCTCCTGATCCTGGGCCAGTTCTTTGGGACTCTTGTGTGCGATCGGTCCGCGATAGCCCTGACGTTTATCCACCTCGCGAAGGCCTTCCTGTAAGGCTGGGGTAGCCGCCTTCTGCAGGGTGAGATTCAAGGTGGTATAAACACTGAGCCCGCCTTTGTAGACCATGTTCTCGCCATAGGCCGCACTGAGATTCTGGCGGAGGTATTCCATGAAGTACGGCGCAATCTCCTCTTCTTTCTCGAGTTTTTGAAAATAAAGGTCCTGTCGGTAGACGCGGCGGAATTGATCTTCGGTAATGAAGCCCTCCTCCACCATTCGGCGAAGGACGACGCCCTGGCGTTGCTTCGCGCGTTCGGGATTGATGTAGGGGGAATATTCCGTCGGGGCGCGGGGCACGCCGGCCAGGTAGGCCACCTCGGACAGATTGAGCTGGTCCACATTCTTGCCGAAATAGGTCCTGGCCGCGGACTGGACGCCGTAGGCGCCATGCCCGAAATAGATCTGGTTAAGATACAACTCCAAGATTTCGTCCTTGGTCAGTACCTTCTCGATTTTCCAGGCCAGCAGCGCTTCCTTGATCTTTCGCTTGAGGCTCTTCTCGGAGGACAGGAACAGTGAGCGCGCCAGCTGTTGTGTGATCGTGCTGGCGCCCTGACGGAGCCGGAGGGTCTCGATATTAGTCAAAAGAGCACGAAGAATGCCCAGGGGGTCGATGCCCTTGTGTTCATAAAACCGGGAATCCTCCACCGCGATGATCGCGTGGAGAAGGTCCGGCGGCATCCGGCTGAACGGAACGACGACGCGCCGCTCGATATAAAACTGTCCGATCAGCTGACGATCCTCGCCGTAAACCTTGGTCACGAGGCTGGGCTGGTATTCGCGAAGGGTCTCGATGGATGGAAGATCTTTTGAGAAATACCAAAAGATCCCGCCCAGACCCCCCGCCCCTAAAATCAGAAGGGCAGCGAAGACAATCAGCAGCTTGATCTTCCAGGACCACTTCGGTTTCGACGGTCCCTCATACTCGACTTCTAGAAAGATCTTTTCCTTTTCATGTTTGCCTTCGTACGGCACTTTTTACTCCAAATCGACCGCTCTTGAACCGCTCCGACATCCTTTATTATACTTTGAAACGATTTCTGTACACAAGAAAACCAGCGGACAGATTCATGACCGGGCACGGCGATCTTTCCATTACAATTGTAAATCCTCCATGACCTTGAGATGTCTCAGAAGCTGACCGTAACGTTGTTCCGACATCGGCTCCAACTGGAGCCCGACCATGTAAAGCTGGCCCGCCGACTTCGCCCACCGAACACGAGCCGCGACCTTCAATTCCTGCCCGGCCCGTTCCTCCTCGATCAGTTTGAGGGTCATGACCACGAGTTGTTTCGCCTTGACCGGCCGGTGCAGATAGACGCCGAATCCCCCACGGCCGATGCTGGCGAGGTAGGCTTCCTGAGGTTTTTCCCCCTGAACCGTCAACGTCACCACCCCCATTGTGGTCAGGCGAAGATGTCTACGCCGTTCGGATCCGGTCGTCTCTTTTGGCGTCGGGTCAGCCATGGTCATGAGACATAATTTCTTCGGTCGAGGGTTCGGTACTGGATCGCCTCGGAGACGTGCCGCGGTTCGATTCGGTCATTGGCCTCCAAGTCGGCGATCGTCCGAGCGACCTTCAAGATACGATTGTAGGCCCGGGCCGACAGGCCCAGCTTGTTCATGGCCAACTCGATCAGTTTCCGTCCGTCTTCATCGAGAGCGCAATACTTTTTGAGTTGCCGGGGTCGAAGCTGCGCGTTGCAGAATATTCCGTCGTTCTGATACCGCTCCTGCTGTGCCCGGCGCGCGTGGCTGACCCGTTTGCGGAGGGTGGTTGAATCCTCCCGCACCCGCTCCACGGACAGATCCCGAAAAGGAACCGCCGGGACTTCCACATGAATATCGATGCGGTCGAGCAAGGGGCCGGAGACCCTGGCGCGGTAGCGTTGGATCTGCAGCGGGGTGCAGACGCAGGCATGAGCCGGATCCGTGAAAAAACCGCACGGACAAGGATTCATCGCCGCGATCAGCATAAACTGGGCGGGATACGACAACGAGGCGGTCGCGCGCGAGATCGTCACGCGTCCGTCCTCAAGCGGCTGACGCAGGACTTCCAGAACGTTTCTCCGGAACTCCGGCAGTTCATCCAAGAAGAGCACGCCGTTGTGGGCCAGGCTGACCTCTCCGGGCTTCGGCACGTGGCCGCCTCCGATGAGACCGGCGTCCGAGATCGTATGGTGGGGAGAGCGGAACGGACGGGTTGCGAGCAGGGGCTGCCGTTCCGGAAGAAGGCCGGCGACGGAATGGACCTTGGTCGTTTCGATCGCCTCGTCGAAATTCATGGTGGGAAGAATCGACGGCAGCCGCTTCGCGAGCATCGTCTTTCCCGAGCCGGGCGGGCCGATCATCAAAAGATTATGGCCGCCGGCGGCAGCCACCTCGAGGGCGCGCTTGGCGTGCTCCTGGCCCTTCACATCCATGAAGTCATCGCCATAGACGGCCTTCTCCGAGAAAATTTCCTGAAGATTGACCGTGACGGGGATCATCGATTGATTCCGGTTCAAAAACTCGACCACTTGAGGCAGCGTCTCTGCGCCGTAGACCTGGATGCCCTCCACCACAGCCGCTTCGTTCGCATTCTCGATCGGAAGAATCAGCCCCCGCAGTCCGGCCTCCTTTACGGCGACCGCAATCGACAGGGCTCCCCGGATGGATTTGACGCGGCCGTCGAGCGACAGCTCCCCCACGACGAGATACTCCCGGACCGACTCCGGTCCCAGGACTTCTTCCGCCACCAGAACCCCGAGGGCCATCGGCAGGTCAAAGGCCGACCCTTCTTTCTTGACATCGGCCGGAGCCAGATTAACCGTGATTTTCTTCACCGGAAAATTAAAACCGGTGTTCTTGAGTGCGGCCCGGACGCGATCCTTGCTTTCCTTGATCGCGGTATCCGGCAGACCCACGATCGTGAACATCGGGAGACCCAAGGCCACGTCCAGTTCCACATCCACGAGAAGGGCGTCGAGACCTAAAACGGCACTGCTCAGTATTTTAGCGATCATGATTCCCTCCGCAAGCGGACGCCCCGCAGGATCTCTTTATGAAGCGCCTGCTTCTGTAACGTCCGGTTTATGTTTTGGTCCGCACGACAATGGTCCGACCGGCCAGGTCGCCCAGACGCTGCCAACGGTTGGTAGCCGCGATGCTGATCAGCCCCACCCAGTAGAAACAGATCCCGTCCACCAAGCGAAGGAGGTTGCGGATCACGGACTGCAACATCGTGCAGGGTTTCAGATCCCGATCCATCACCATAATCCCGCAGAGTCGTTTGCCGAGGGTCTGCCCCCAGAACCCCTCGGTCAGGCCATGGTAGACAAAAAGCAAGAACGGAGCGATCATCAATCCCATCCCGGCTTCCTCAATAAAATGCGCGAGGGGATTGGGGAAAAGCAGGATTTCCGGGTTCAGCCGAGACCCGACGATGATCCCGACCGGAACAACCACCAGCGCGGTATCGATCGCCTTCGCCACAAACCTCTGCCCCAACGATGCATAGGGGACACCTGGATTCTCCGGCATCGGTTTCCAGTACATCAGGACGAACGTCAAACCCACCGTGGCAAGCGTAACCATCACGAGAAGCAGCAACAAAACCCGTTCCTGATAACGGAGAACGGTCTGTCCGAGATCGCCGCCCATCAGGAAAACGGATCGTTCCGGCGGGCCGGTCTCCCAGATCGTATCCTCGATTTTGATTCCGGTATTAATCAAGAGATGCGGTTTGCCTTGAAATAAGAAGGCCGATATCTCCAGAAGACCGACCGGAGCGGGCCGCTCGAGATCGTTCTCTCCATGCCACCCATTTCCATCGAAAACTTTCAGACCGATGGGATCAATCTCTCGATCCCCTTTTGCACGTAACGATATCGGAAGATACCAGATAAAGATTCGATTGGAGTTCGACAGGGCATCGAAGCCTTCCAGTTTTCCAAACACCTCTCCCAACGATTCGACGCGACCGGAATGTTCGCCATCCAATACCCATTGATAGAGGTTGTGGTCTTTCAACCAGAAGTAAAAAATCTTGTCTTTGAAGACCACCAGGCGGGACGGACACCGTTCCGAGCAAAAGAGGTTCTGATCGTTCGGATCGGTTGCAACCGGCATGGGCCGTTCCCAGACGTCATGGGCGTAAGACGTCAGCGAAAAATCCTTCCCGAGGCGGCCGAGGACCAAAAGCTGTTCCGGCGCCGCGGTGACGACCGGGTCGTCACCGATCCAGGGAGCATCAAACCGATGCCATTCTTTGCCGTCGAAGATTCGGTACATCCCCGCGTTGAAGAACCAGAGTTCGTCCGAGAAGGCGACAAAGGAATGAAAGGATTTGATCTCCGATTCGCCCTGCAACCGATCCTCTTCCACCGTGCTCATCCACCAGTTTTCTTTGGGCGGGGCGGCCGATGAATCACGCCGCATCAGGAAAAGATAGATCCGATTTCCAAGGCCGGCCGCCTGAAGGTTAAAGACAGGCGCCGGAAATTGCGGGACGGGAATGCGGTGAAATAAATCCAGGAATGCCCCGATCATCAGCAGGCCGATGATCACGGCCGATCCGATCGGGATTGCAAGTCGGCGGCTCCAGAAGCGAAACTGATCCTGATGACCCGTCATCATGATGTATGGTCGTCCGAGAAGGCCCTCATTATAAGAAGTTCCAAACGGGTTTGCAATCAAAACCCCTACGCATAAAAAATCCAGAGGGCGGAATAAACCAGGATCACCTCGACGGCATGCGCCGCAATCGTGGAGAATAAGCTCCGGGTCCGGAGCAACAACCCGCCCCAGATCAAACCATCCGTAAGCGCCAGCCAGTGATAGCCCCGAAAGACCGTCATCATAAACGGGTCCCGGGAGAAAGCGACGGCCGAGACGATCACGGCCAGGACCGATCCATACGGTTTGTCTCCCCACATCGCCGCAAGTCTTCCCAGAATGAATCCTCGGAAGTTCACCTCGACAAACAGGGCGATCAGGGCAATGCCCCATGGGACCATCAATGCAAACGGCATCCGCGCATGCGGCGTGTCACGAAGAAAATCAAAACGGTATCCCAACCATGGGGTCAGTTTAACAATGACCCACAAATTGACGAGGCCGGTGAGACAGCCCACGAGTGCGCCGACCCGCAGGCTTCCCCCAAGATGGCGAGTGACGATAAAAAGACGATCCAAACGGCGATCATTGACGGTCGACCAGACCGCCAGACAGGCATAGGCGACGCATTGAGGAACCAGTGTCGACCCTAACGACGCGGGGAGCGTCGACGACCAAATCGAGTAGGTGAATGTGAGGACGACCGGAGTGACCGCAAGCCCGCTCCACCGTTCCACCTGAGATCGGCTCCCCGACGCACCGGAGGCGGACTCGCATCGCAGGATCCCGCTCCTATTCTCCACCGGCCACGCTGGCTTTGCAGTCGGCGCACAAGGTCAGAATCTCTCCTCCCGAAAAAACCGGATAGAATTTTTTGGCCTCCTGCCCGCAAACATCGCAGGTCCGGGGCGGAAGGATGGAAGGACCGTATCGCTGAGAGGGATCCTGATTCATATATAAAGAACGGTCTCGGCGCCCTCGGCAATGGTCAGCACCTGAGGCAACCCCCAAACATCATCAATCAGGGAATCCTTTCCGGTGTTCTGGGAGGTCTTGTCGATATCCATGTACTCGAGGCCGGCACTGCAGACGATCACCTTGGCCCCGATCCCTCGCGCCTCCCGGAACATTTCGCTGATGGGCGGAACCTTTTTCTCCTTCATGAGCTGTGTGATCTTATGGCTCCAGGACTGGTACTCGACCGGAAAATCGGAATGGTCCAACTGGCCCGAGTAGAATTTTTTTAAAGCCCAGAAAAAAAGAACGATATAGACTTCGCTTCCCATCGCGGCCGCGGTCAGCGCGATCGTGGCGGTCTGGTGCAGTTTATCATAGGTGCCGCTGTGCGCAAAGATGACGAACTTGCCCTTGGTTTTTTTCATATATACCCATGTTCACACCCGCGGCACTCATTCCAGCGAGCACGGCGAGCGAGAAGGGGAGGCTCCATCCGGCTTTGCCGGTGGAGGGGGCGACGCGAGCCCCTACAATTAGATAAAAAGCGTGATATCGGCCTCGCCCGCATACTCCAGAAAGGTCGCAGCCCCCACCGGATCCGGCAGGCCGTCGATCAGATCTTCTTTCTTCAAATTGAACATGTCCATCGCCATTTGACAGGGCCACAGCTTGACTCCCGTCTCGAGCGCGATCTGCATGAGCTCTGGAACCGTCGCGATCTTCTTCTTTTTGATCTCCCGCTTCATCATCAGGGTCGCAAAGGCCGTCATCCCCGGCAGGACGCTCACAATGTTGGGCATGGCCACCGGCATGGCCGGGTTTCCCAACGGCACAACTTTGAGCGAATCCTGATTCCCCTTTTTAAGGATGTTCAAACCGAAAAAGGAAAAATAAACGCCGACCTCCATGTCCATCGCGGCCGCGGTCGTGGCCAAGATCAGTGCCGCATACGCCGCCTCGAACGTTCCCTTTGAAACCACGGCGATGGCCAGCCTTTTCCTTCGGCTATCCTTCTCCTTTTTAAGTTTTTCCGCCACAAGCGCCTCGACGCGCTGATCGAGGATCTCCTTGACCTTGGCCTCAATCAGGTCGTTGAGGCTCTTATCTAAAATAGTGGACATGAGTAATCTCCTTACTTTGTCTTGCGGATATAAAATTGAAACAGGCCGTTGCCCTGCCGATGTTCAAGCAACTCATGCCCGGTTCGTTTCGACCAGGCCATCATGTCGGCCACCGAACCTGGGTCGGTCGAAATCATTTCCAGAACCTGTCCCACGGCCATTTTGTCGATCGCCTGTTTCGTCCGGATCACAGGCATAGGGCAGAGAAGTCCCTTACAATCCAAGGTTTGATCCACCTTAATGGTATCAGCCATATTGATCGTTCCTCTACTTTTATAGATAGACGCTGCTCGCTTATATGAGATTTATCATAGTCCGCGGTCCGACGTTAAGTCAAGACTTGATTGGGCCCTTCGCGGCACATGTTCCACCGTTGAACTTTCAGATGGAATAGATTATGATGGAATTGCTATGATGATGGACGAACTGGAAAGCTTTAGGGGACAGCAGGTCGAAGTGATCTACAATACCATGGTCTACCACGGGGAATTGGCCGGCGCTTCGGAAGACGAAATCTTTCTTAAGACGGCCGTGGACTGGGTCACACTGCCGATGGAAGGCATCACAGCGATCCGCAAAACGGAAACCTCTTAAATAAGAGCCCTCCCATGGAAAGACCATCCGTACATCCCATCCCGATTAACGAACCCGTCTCACCCTCGATAACCGATTCCGAATCGATTCGCTCGGGTGACGAGGTCCAGGCCCGAAAACAGTTTCCCTGGGTCAATCTGCTGCTCTTTATCGCGACGATTTTTACGACGATCCTTGCCGGTGCCCTTCAACAGGGCGCAGAGGTCTTCCAACATCCGGCCGCACTGGTCCAAGGGATCCCTTTTTCTTTCACCCTGATGGCCATCCTCCTGACCCATGAGATGGGCCATTATCTCACCTCTCGCTACCACGGGGTAAGTGCCACCCTGCCCTATTTCATCCCGGCGCCGTCGATTATCGGAACCTTCGGCGCCTTCATTCGAATGACCTCGCCGATTCTGAGCAAGCGCGCGCTGATTGATATCGGCGCCTCCGGACCGATCGCCGGATTCGTTGTGGCGATCATCGCCGTGGCCGTCGGGCTGCACTATTCTCAGGTGGTCGAGGTTTCCACGCTCAAAGGCATAAAGCTCGGCACGCCGCTGATTTTTTCCATGATATCCGGTCTGACGATCGGCCCCGTCCCGGTTAATTATGATGTGCTGTTGCATCCCATCGCATTTGCAGGCTGGATCGGGATGTTCGTCACGGCCTTAAACCTGATCCCGATCGGTCAACTGGACGGCGGTCATGTGGTCTACGCCGTCTTCGGCCGGCGGCATCGGACCCTTTCACTGGTCATGATTCCTACCCTGATCCTGCTCGGGATTTACGGTTGGCCGGGCTGGTTTCTCTGGGCCATCCTTCCGCTCATCTTTGGAATTAATCACCCTCCGGTGCTGGATTCCGACAGCCCTCTGGACCGCAGCCGGCAGATCATCGGATGGATCTCTCTCGCGATCTTCGTCCTGACCTTCACGCCAACCCCGTTTATGGGATAGTCGATCGTGGAACAGCTCAGCCCGTCACCCCTCTTCGATTCGACCCGCAAACCCTTGACAGCCGGCCTAAATTTGCTATTCTTAGAAAAGCGACGTCTCTTGAATAAGTGAATGGGTGGGATCGCATGCCGATAGAAACCGAAAAGATCCTGATCGTGGATGATGAGCCCAACATCCGAACGATCCTGTCTCGCCATCTCTCCAAAATCAGCTACCCCTGCACCATCGCTGAAAATTCGCAGCGCGCCATGGAGGTGTTGGAAACGGACCCTCATGCCCTGGTGATCACGGATATCCGAATGCCCGGACGGGACGGGGTTTGGCTTCTGGAAGCCTTGAAGGCCAAATGGCCTGATACCGCTGTCCTGATGATCACCGCGCTGGACGATTCCCAGATCGCGATCAATTGCCTCAAGCTGGGCGCGTACGACTACCTCATCAAGCCCCTTCATCTCGAGGAGGTGACGCTGGCGACCCAGAGCGCACTGGAAAAGAGGCGGCTGGTCATTGACAACAAACAATACCAGGAGGAACTTGAGGCCAAGGTCGTTGAGCGAACCGCCAAGCTTCAGGACGCGCTGGCGGACCTGGAGCTCAATTACGATCATACCCTGGAGGCGTTGGTGGCGGCGCTGGACGCGCGCGAGCACGAAACCGGCAATCACTCGAAACGCGTCGCACAATACGCCCTTTTATTATCGGATTCCTTCGACATGTCCAAACTGGACCGCATGGACATCTATCGGGGGGCCTTCCTGCACGACATCGGGAAGATCGGCGTCTCCGATAACATTCTTCTCAAACCCGGCAAACTCACGGCCAATGAATGGACCGAAATGCAACGTCACCCTTCGATCGGATACAACATTCTCAAACAGATCGGTTTCTTAGACGGCGCCCTCAAAACGGTCGTCAGTCATCATGAACGGTTCGACGGGAAGGGGTATCCAAAGGGGCTTCGCGGCCAAGAGATTCCCCTGGGCGCGCGCATCTTTTCGGTTGCAGATGCCTTCGACACCATGACCACCGATCGGCCCTACCGCAAGGCGTTGACGTATCCGGCCTCCCGGGACGAGATCCTCCGCTGCTCCGGCTCGCAATTTGATCCCAAAGTGGTCGAAGCCTTTCTGAAGATTACGGAGCGCGACTGGCTGGAGTGCCAGCGGTCGGGGCGGGATCCGCACTCAAAGAAATAGCGCTTCCGTCCGGCCGGCCTTAAATTCCCGCCGGAGGTTGATTGCCCGCCTCAATTGCCGCCTTCCGAACATCCACACGCAGCAATAAAACCAGGCCCAAAATAAAAAAGATCACCAAGGAAACAATGGCGATACGATAGCTTCCGGTCAGCTGGAGCGATAGGCCAAAGAGGAGCGGTCCCAGCCAACTGGTTCCCCGTTCGCTCACCTCATACAGGCTGAAATATTCCGCCTCTTGGCCCCTCGGGATCATGAGCGAATAGACCGAACGGCTCAAGGCCTGACTGCCGCCCAGGACGATGCCGATGACGGCGGCCAGAATGAAAAAGTGGAGGGCGGTTTGCAGGAAGCCATAGGCGTAAATCAGACACCCGGTCCAGATCAAAAGACTGACCACGATGGCCTGTTTGCTGCCGATGCCTTTGGCGACGTAGTTGAAAAGGAGGGATCCGAAAAAAGCGACGAACTGCACCATCAAAATAACGGTCGTCAATGTGGAGATCGGCAACTTCAATTCTTCCTGGCCGAATTCCGAAGACAACGTGATCACCGTTTGGATCCCGTCGTTATAAAACAGATAGGCCACGACAAAGAGCAGGGTCTGTGGGTAGGCCCGCACTTTACTGAGCGTGTGTCGAAGTTGTTTGAAACCGACCGTCAGATAGCTTTCCGTCGGCGGCAGCCGCTTGATCGGTTGTCGGCTTTTCAGCGTCACCAACGGGATGATCGTAAAAATCCCCCACCACACTCCGGCGGAAGCCAGACTGATGCGCACCGCTTGGCCGGTCGTCAGCCCGAAAACCCCGGCTTGTGAAAACAGGATCAGGTTCATCAGCAAGAGCAAACCGCCGCCCAGGTAACCGATCGCCCAGCCCATCGAGGAAACGGAGTCGCGCTGATCGGGGCTGGCGATCTCCGGCAGAAACGCGTTGTAGAAGACAACCGATGCGCCGAAGCTGACATTGGCAAAGATGAAGAGCGCCCCGCCCAGCAGATAGCGAGATCCGTACAGAAAATACATGCCCGTTGTGGCCAATGCGCCGAGATAGGCAAAGGCGGCCAGCAACTGCTTTTTGCGATGCGAGTAATCCGCGATCGCGCCCAAGACCGGCAGAAAGATCACCTGAAGCAGCACGGATAAAGAAACCACGTAGGGGAAGAACGATCCGGCATTCAAGCGGAGGCCGAAGAGGTCGAGGAACCCATCGGTACCGGCGGCCGATTTTACAAGGGTGGTGAGATACGGACCCAGGAAAACCGTTACAACCGTCGTGGAGAAGGCGGAGTTGGCCCAGTCGTAAAAATACCACCCTCGCTGCTCGGAACGATGGTTCTTCAATGGGGAATCTCTGAAAGGGATCTATGATGACGAAACGATGACCGCCTTTGAACCTGTATCTTTATCGGCGAGGGCGCTCTTCCGATTCCAGAACTTCGATCATCTCCCGATGAATCTTGCCGTTGGTGGCCAGGATCTCCTTCAGGTATATTTGATACGGGCGATTTCCAAAATCGGTCACGGTCGCCCCGGCTTCGGTGGCGATCAGAAAACCCGCGGCCGTATCCCACGGCGAAAGCTTCATCTCCCAAAATCCGTCGAAGCGACCGCAGGCCACATAGCAGAGATCCAACGCGGCCGAACCGGTCCGCCTCACGCCCTGGGCCCGGAGGCTGAAGTTCGCGAAGTGATCCAAGTTGTTCATCAGGTCCTCCCGTACATCGTAGGCGAAGCCGGTCACGAGCAAACCGGCGTTGAGTTTTTCGACCTTTGAGACATGGATGCGGTGGCCGTTCCGGGTGGCCCCTTTCCCTTTTTCGGCCAAAAACATCTCCTCGCGCAACGGATCGTACACGACCCCCTGGACGATTTCGCCACGGATCTCCAGCCCGATGGAGACGCAGAACATCGGAAAGCTGTGCGCAAAGTTGGTGGTGCCGTCCAGCGGATCGACGATCCACCTGTGATCGGATCCGATCGATTCGGCCGTGGCATGCTCGCCGCCCTCTTCGGCCAGGAACCGATGATCCGGAAACCGTTTGCGGATCGTTCGAACAATGACCACTTCCGCCGCCCGGTCCGCCTCGGTCACCAGATTCACCTCGCCTTTGAAATCAATCCGAATCTCTGTCGCGAAGAACTTCCGAAGGACCTTCCCGGCCGCCCGGGCCGCCTGAATGGCCGTATTTCGCAAAATCCGTGGATGGGGTTCCGATCGCATAACGAAATCACTATACCACATCCCGATGAATTATGGAAAACGGCATCACCGATTTTTATGCTGTTCATTTCGAACCGAAATCTTTTATAATAAAAGCCAAGGCGGTATGACGCCACACGAAGACCGATCGATCCCCTACGCTTATGCGCATTCTCCTCATCGAAGATCAACAAGACCTAGCCGCGGTCGTTCAGAAAGGTCTTGAGGAACAGGGCTACAATGTCGATACCGCGCTCGACGGCGAAGAAGGGCTGTACATGGCCGAAAACTTCCCGTCGGATGCGATCGTGTTGGATATCCTGCTGCCCAAAATGGACGGGCTCGCTCTGCTCGGCCGCATACGGAAAAAAGGAATCCAAACCCCCGTTCTCCTTCTCACGGCCAAGGACGCTCTTTCAGACAAAATCAAAGGCCTGGATAGCGGTGCAGACGATTACCTGACCAAACCCTTCGCCTTCGCGGAGCTGCTGGCCCGGATACGGGCGCTCTTGCGCCGCAAGGCCGAGGGGAAAGAAGCCGTGCTGAAAATTGACGATCTGGAAATCGATACGGCGTCTCACGAAGTCCGGCGGGCCGAGCGGGTGATCCGGCTATCGGCACGAGAATTCGCCATTCTGCAATATCTTGCCTACCACAACCATACGGTTGTCACTCGAACTCAGTTGATTGAACATATCTATCCCGAAGGCTTTGAATGGGATTCGAACATCGTGGATGTGTACATCAATCGTCTCCGGAACAAGATCGATAAGGGATTTACAAAAAAATTGATCCACACCCTCCGGGGCACGGGATATCGGCTCAAAGACATATCATCCGA
Source organism: Nitrospirota bacterium (assembly GCA_016194285.1). Classification (GTDB taxonomy): domain Bacteria; phylum Nitrospirota; class Nitrospiria; order JACQBZ01; family JACQBZ01; genus JACQBZ01. Next base: position 65,176 of record JACQBZ010000020.1, read on the forward strand.
ATGAGCTCATGTTGACCTCCATCCAATCCAAGCTGATCGTCTGGTTCCTAACCGTTTTCTCGATCGTTCTGATCGGCCTCGGTTTCTTCCTGGATTATCAACTGTCGGAGATCGTGATCGGTTCCGTGGACAGCCATCTCAACTCCGAGGTGCAATTCATCGCCGGACTTCTGCGCGTCGAGCAGCAACAAGGACCGTTGGAGACCGAGCTGTTGGAATTTTCTCAGGCCGCAGTGGGAGAGTACTCGGTGGCGCTTTCGGGCCATTACTACCAGATCGTTTCATCCAACGGGAAGCTCCTCGTCCGTTCCCCCTCCCTGGCGATTCCGAACGCTTCCCTGCCGATCGAGGCGGAATCGTTGACGCCTTCCTACAAAACCATCGTGGGACCCGAGAAAACCCCCCTTCGCCTTCTGAACCAATCGTTTCAATTGCCCACAGGGGTTTTGACCCTTCAGACCGCCGAATCCCTGGAAGAATCGTATAAACTTCTCGGCTCATTCCGAAAAATCATCCTGATCGTTTTCCCGGTCTTATTTATCGTTTCCGGGATCGGGATTTGGATGATGATCGATCTATCCCTCCGGCCGTTGGAGCTCTTTTCAAAACAGATCGGACAGATCACCGAAAAAAACCTCAACGAGCGAATGGACGAGAGAAGCGCCGCACGGGAATTACGGCCGCTGGCGGTCAGTTTCAATACCATGTTGGGACGATTGGAAGCGGCCTTTTCAAAGCAGGGCCAATTTCTATCGGATGCCTCTCATGAGCTCCGGACGCCCACATCGGTGATCAAGAGTTATTGCGATGTGACGCTCGGCAAGGAAAGAACTCCCTCCGAGTACCAGGAAGCCCTCCGCATGATCGCAACGAACGTCGACCGGATGACCGACATCATCAACCGGATCTTGGAAATCTCCAGATTCGACAGCAAAACATTCTCTTGGGTCACGGTCGAGGTCGATCTCCTGGATGTGATGAACGATGCCTGCAAACTCCTGGAGGCTTCCGCATCGAGCCGCAAGATCGCCCTCCGCCTGAACGGCGTTAAGACGACCGTCCGGGCCGACCGGGAAAGGCTGACCGAGGCCCTGCTCAATATTGTCGACAACGCGATTAAATATAACCGAACCGGAGGCCGCGTGGAGATCGATGTGACCCGTGCCGGCCCATGGGCCGTGGTGACCGTCACCGATACGGGAATCGGCATACCCGATATCGACCGACAAAGCATCTTTGACCGGTTCCACCGGTTGGCCGACGGCCGCGATTTGGCGGCCGGTAGCGGTCTGGGTCTTTCGATCACACGCGCCATCGTGGAAGCCCACGGAGGAAAAATCGATGTCCAGAGTGAAGTAGGAAAGGGCAGTCAATTCAGGATCTTTTTACCCGCCGTTGCTCCATAAGGCACTGATACCCATTCTCAAATGGGCCGATCTCC
>JACQBZ010000003.1 GCA_016194285.1 Nitrospirota bacterium
CGGTGCTGGTGATGTCCGTAATGGCCGCGATATGATCCCAGTCGATCCCGTGGCGGATGCCATAGAGAAACGTTGTGAGCAGGACAACCCCGAGATGTTCCATCACTCGCCTCCCCGGCACTGTCGAACGGACATATCCCGCAGGTCCGGCCCGCCGATTTCCGTTTGTTTTTGACCCGGACAGACAGGGTAAACCGGACGGACTTCTGTCCTTTGCCATCGTCTCACGAGAGCCCCTGGCCAGTGGTCGTCATGGTCAATTTTCCATGCTTCACTCCTCGCGTCCCAATCAGCCGATCGGCAATGGTTTTGACCACCGGGCCTTTCCCCACCACGACAAGCACCTCCATGCAGTTCCGTTCATCCAGATGGACATGGAGCGTGGATTTGACCGCTTTGTGATATTGATGCTGAAGGTGGGCCAGCGTCTCGCCCAATTCCCGGACGTCGTGGTCGTACACGATCGTGATCGTCCCGACCACCTTTTCCCCGAACTTCCACTCCTCTTCAACCAGCTGATTCCGGATCAGGTCCCGGATTGCCTCGGACCGGTTGACGTACTTTCTATCCTTGATCAGATGATCGAAGCCTTCCAGGAGATGGTGGTCGAGGGAAACACCGAATCGAATGGTTTTCTTCATGACGGAGGATTCCTTCTGGAACGCGTGTTACGTTTTTTCAAATCGTAACACATTTGAAAATGCCCGTCAAGAGAGGGGGGTCCCGTATGCAGCGAAAAAAGGGAAGGCGTTACGGGAGGGAATATGGAAGATAGAGGGTAAAATCCAGGAGGAGCAGGCGGAGAACCGTTCTGTGGTTTACCAAGGACATCTGACAGACAGGCTATTCGTCCAGCTTCAGATCTTTTTCACCCTTGAGGTACTTTCGGAAGCGGGTCATCAATTCCTCGCCAAGCACCTCTCCGGGTTTCTCGGGACGTTTCGTCATAAAGTCCCGGATCTCGTCGAGCCGCTTTTCGGCCTGCTCGTTCCCCTGCAGGCGCTTGACCTTCTGCTTGGCCGCATCAAACGCATCAAAGGTCAGTTCGTTAAAGCCGAGCTTGCGTATCCGCATTACGGCCTTCATCATGGCCTGGTTACGGTAACGCGTCAATCTTTCGGAACTGATCTCCCTGACCCCTTCCTTTCGGGCGCGCCGCTCGGCCGCTTTCTTGATCCCGCTGCGGACGAAATCGGGCGACGTCTGAAGGCGGCGCCAAGCCTCTCCGGACCATTTTACCTCTTCAAGCGGGATTTCCCAAACGGTCTTTAGATTTTCTTGCGTCATTTCGGTAAAACCCTTGGCAAGGGCCAGATCTTCGGCGTCGTTCTTGAGCATCTGGAAAACAAAGTCGGTCGCCACGGCCGGCGCGCTTTCAATCTTTTTCATCAGCAGGGCTTTTGCACCGTCGGTCCACGGCATCTCGGCGTCCGGTTTTTGATCCTCGAACTCGCCCAGGGCCTCGACCTTCTGGAGCAGTTCAACATTCACCTCCAGATGCCCGCGTTCCTGCGCGATCTCTTCGGCAATCTGACGGACCATGTCCCGCATGAAGATCGGCACCGTCGCCAGGCGCTCCCGCGCCGCCAGCGTCCACGGAAGATGGCCTTTGGCCATCTGATCGGCCGCCTCCTGCAAACCTTTTTCGCCGCCCAGAGCCCCCATGGATTCGTTCTTCCACTGGACCAACTGCTCCGCCGTGATCGTCGACAGACCCATCTCCCTGGCCTTCTTTTCGGCGAGCTTCCTCACCATCCCGCGCAAAAAGACCGGCGCCTTCTCGACGCTTTTCAGCGCGTCTTCGGTCCACTGAATCTGAACGTTCCTTGACATCGAACGGCCTTTAAAATTCCTTTCGGAAAGACATTGTAACACCGCGGTTTCCGCCCGTCAATCTCACAATCTCTCGCCTCACTTTCCAAATTCAAAGTTTACAACGACCTTGGACTTCGGTGCAACATCGATGGTCTGTTCTCGAAGCTTCATAAAAGGATGCCATGCTGTCACATGGTACCGACCGGGGGGCAGATCTTGGATCGAGAAGGTTCCATCGTCCGCCGTGATCGCGTAATAGGGATTGTCGACGGTGTACGACCAGGTTTGCATAAACGAATGCTTGCCGCATTGCGTCCAGACGATTCTTTGGCCCTTCGGCACCTTGATTTCTTGCGTCAAGGTCGCGTCGGGAAGCGCTGCGCGATCAAAAATCTTGTCGCCCCGCTTATTGTCCTCAATCGCGTAGGTCTGGATATCATGGATGATGCCGTCCTTGTTTTGAAACGTCATGTTATCCCGGTCACGAACGACGGACATGAACGGGCTAAATTCACAATCTTTCATGGTGATATTGGGTCCCATTAACCGAAACGGCTTCCCCTGCTTGACATCCTCGACCACCACGACCACATCCCGCAGCCCTCCGTCCATAGAGACGGCAAAGTCACGAAGCAGCCGGTGCCCTTTTCCATCTGAAATCCGTTGACAAAGATCCATGTCGGGATAAACGATCAAGCCGAAAGACCTTGGCGGCGGGGCGGTGCCTTTAAATACGACTTTCCCGTGGATTGTCGCACCATCCGTCACGGGTTGTTCCACATAAGCCCCCACCGGTACATAACCGAACACAAGAAGCGCGGCCCAGACCGTAAAGCCGATGATCTTAACGTTCACTTTCATTATTTTTTTCTTGCAATACCCCTTTAAAATGACTGATTCCTGCATCGTGGCGATCCATTCAATAAAATAAATTTTTATTCACGTAATCAAGATGTTAAATCCGTTGACCGCATCCACATTTGGGCTATATTAAATACCAGAAGGTTGTCCGCACCACATTAGAAGCTTGGGAGGTGCACTATGATAATGTTTATTCCGCTCACTCTGTTCGCCGTCCCGCTTTTCCTGGTCTGGACGATGGTTGCGTCACACAGTTCCGGTTAAATGGTTGTTGATCCCGTCCCATGTTTCAAATCCACCGAGGGGTTGGAATATTTTCCAACCCCTTTGCTTTTGCCTATCGACTCCTCTCAAGACCGCTTCTTCCGGATCCGGAGGGTCAGTGGCGTTCCTGTGAAATCGAACGATTCGCGGAGGAAATTTTCAAGGTACCGAAGGTACGGCTCTTTGATCTGCTCCGGGCGGTTCGAAAAAATCACAAAGGTCGGAGGACGAACTTCGGCCTGCGTAATGTAGTTCAGCTTAACCGGGCGTCCCTGCCGCTGCGGGGGCGGGTTTGCAGACACGGCCTGCTCAAAGGCGCGGTTCAAGGCTCCGGTCGAGATGCGATGGGCATAGGCCGTCACGATCGTATTGATCTTCTCAAAGATCTCCTTGACCGGCGTCGCCTTCAAGGCCGAGATATACAGAAGCGGGGCATAGGGAAGAAAGGCCAGCCGCCGTCTCAGCTCCACAGCGATCTTCTCTTTCGCCTTCGCATCATGCTGTCGCAGATCCCACTTGTTCACCAGAATCAGACAGCCCTTGCGGGCCTTCAACGCCTGGCCGATGATCTTGGTGTCCTGCTCGACGATGCCCTCCGTCGCATCCAGAACCACCACGGCCAGGTCGCACCGCTCGATCGCGGTCTGCGCGCGCGACAGGCTGTACCGCTCCACGCCGCGTTCGATCTTGCCCCGCCGCCGGATCCCGGCGGTGTCGATGAAATGATAGCTCTTGCCGTCGTGCCGCACGAGGCTGTCGATCGCATCCCGCGTCGTCCCCGGCGTCGCGTCCGTCACGAGGCGATTCTCCCCCAGCAGCGCGTTGATCAATGTGGACTTGCCGACATTGGGCCGGCCCACCACGGCAATCCTGGGAATGTTTTCGCTCTCGGCCGCGGGCGCTTCGACTTCCGAATCCGGCGGCAATAGGGGCAGAATGGCTTCCATCAATTCATCCACTCCAAGGCTGTGCTCGGCCGAAACCGGATAGAGCGCCCTGACCCCAAGCTCATAGAACTCGGCCGTCAGCGGCTCGGATTTGGATGTGTCGATTTTGTTGACGGCGTAGAAAATCGGCTTTTTGAGACGCCGCAGCAGCGAGACGATCTCCTGGTCTAAAGGCGTCACGCCTTCGCGTCCGTTAAAAAGCGCGATCAGGATGTCGGCCTCGGCAATGGCCTGTTCCGTCTGGGCCTTCACCTGAGACAGGATGCTTTCACCGGATTTGGCTGTCGGATCCAGACCGCCGGTATCCACGAGAATGAACGACCGCCCGCCGTAGGTCGCCTCGGCATAATTCCGGTCGCGCGTGACCCCCGGAATATCCTCCACGATCGCGACTCGGCGTCCTAAGATCCGGTTGAACAAGGTGGACTTGCCGACATTCGGCCGTCCGATGATGGCGATAATGGGTCTTTTCACGATTTATTCTTCAATCCCTGCCAGCTTGAGGGTGTAGAGATGGTGGTAGAGTCCGCGGCGCTCTAAGAGTTCGGCGTGGGTTCCTTCTTCGACAATCCTTCCTTTGTCCATCACAAAAATCCGATCGGCCTTCTGGATGGTGGTGAGACGATGGGCGATCACGAAGGTCGTCCTCCCTTTCATGAGCCGGTCGAGGGCGTCCTGGATGGCCGCTTCGGATTCGTTGTCGAGCGAGGAGGTGGCCTCATCCAGAATCAAGAGGCGCGGGGCTTTTAAGATGGCCCGCGCGATCGCGATCCGCTGCCGCTGACCGCCCGACAGATTGATCCCCTTCTCGCCCACGATCGTATCGTATCCTTTCGGGAAGGCCGTGATGAAGTCGTGCGCATTGGCCGATTTCGCCGCCTCGATGATTTCGTCGTCCGTCGCGGTCAACTTACCGTAGCGGATATTCTCTCGAATAGACCCGCCGAAGAGAATCGTCTCCTGCGGCACCAGTCCGATCTGCCGGTATAGGCTGGCCCGCCGGACCGTCTTGATGTCGATCCCGTCGATCTCGATCCTTCCGTCGGTCGGATCGTAGAACCGATGAAGAAGCTGGATCAGCGTGCTCTTTCCGGCGCCGCTGGGTCCGACCAGGGCCACCATTTCTCCGGGTTGGACCTCAAACGAGATCTCTTTGAGCACCGCGATCTCGGGCGTATACTGAAAGCTCACCTGATGGAAGGCCACCCGGCCGTCTATCCGAGGCATTTCAGGCGCATCCGGAAGATCCGCGACCTCCGGTTGCATATCCAAAATTTCGAAGACGCGTTGTGTCGCCCCCTGGGCCTCTTTGATCTGGGATATGAGATGGGCAAAACTTCCGAACGGACCGATCAGTATGCCGGCGTAAAGAATAAAGGCGATCAGATCTCCCGGCGTAATCGCCCCGCTCATCACCTGCCGTCCGCCGTACCACAGAATGCCCGCGGCCGCTCCAAACGTCACGATCGTGATCAGCGGAATGAAGACGGCCAGTATCCTTGCCCGCGACAATGCGGTGGCGACCATCTGGTCAAGCTGCCGGATATAACGGCCCTCCTCATGAGACTCGGCCACGAACGACTTGACGATCCGGATACCCGACACGACCTCTTCCACCACGGTCGTCGTATCGGCCGTCCGGTCCTGAATGTGCGTCGAAAGGCGTTTGAGCTTACGGCCGAAGAAGGTTCCGATGAAAACGATCACCGGGATAACCGATAGGATCATCAGGCAGAGCCGCCAATTCAGATAAAACAGAATGGTCACGCCTCCCACCAGCGTCACCAGTTGCTTGGCCATGTCGATCGGAACGTTCGTCCCGATGTTTTGGATCACTGTCACGTCATTGGTGAGCCGTGAGATCAGCTCGCCGGTCCGCCGCTTGGCGAAGAAACTCACGGAAAGGGTTTGGAGGTGTTTGAAAAGGCGGATACGGAAATCGGCCACCACCCGCTGACCGATAAAGGCGACGAGATAACTGTGGCCCATCGTCAGAAGCCCCTGGACGACGAAAAGGCCCACGAGGCTCAACACGGCCGCGTTGAGCGCCGCGGGGTCGGGCTTGTGGAGAAACGCGTTGACCACGTCCCGCACGATCCAGAGCAGGCCGAGATTCGTGGCGGCTACGGCGGCCATCAGCACGGCGGCCACCGCCATCCGGCGAAGATAGGGTTTTATGTAGGCAAACAGTCGCAGAAGATTTTTCATCGAGTCACTGCGACTATTATCTTATCGGCGGGATGGTTTTGTCAATTGTTGGGGCTCGCTGAAAAAATCTCCCCATCGAGCGGGTGGCCGAAGCGATTTAATTTTTCTTCAATCCCCAGGGCGACTCGGATAACCAGCGGGTCATTTCTTCGGCCGGAATCGGTCGGCTCAGGTAATGCCCTTGGGCGGCATCGCAACCCATCGCCACCAACCGGTCCCAGATCTCCCGGCTTTCCACCCCTTCGGCCACGACCTTCAGACCGAGATTGTGCGCCAGATCGATCGTCGACCGGACGATCACGGCGTCGTCCGCGTTCGCGGTCATGCCCATGACGAATGACTTATCGACTTTGACCTCGTCCACCGGCAGTTTTTTCAAATACCCCAATGACGAATAGCCGACACCGAAGTCGTCGATCGAGAAACGGATCTTCATCGCCCTCAGCCGCATAAGAATCTCCATGGCCCGCGCTGGATCGGCCATGATCGCGCTTTCGGTGATTTCCAACTCCAATGTGCTCGGCGCCGCTTCGGTGGTCCGTACCAATTCAGCAATTTGATCCGGCAACTGCAGATCCTGAAGATTCCGGGCCGAAAGATTGACCGAAACCGGGAGATCGATCCCGGCTTGGTGCCAGGTGCGCCATTGGCGAAGCGCATCGCCCAAAACCCACAACGTGAGCGGTCGGATGAATCCGGTATGTTCTGCGAGCGTGATAAACTGATCCGGAGGGATCAGGCCGTGTTGCGGATGTTGCCAACGGATCAACGCTTCGACGCCGATGGTCCGTCGGGTTTTGAGATCGACCTTGGGCTGATAATAGAGGACGAACTCCTGACGTTCAACGGCATGGCGCAGTTCGCCCATCAACGCCAATCGGTGCGGGCTGTGCCGGTCGTGCTCCGAAATGTAAACGGCAAAACCGCTGCCGGACTGTTTGGCCGTATACATTGCGACGTCCGCGCGCCGCATCAGCATATCGACATCCTCCCCGTGTTCCGGAAACAGCGCGATGCCGATGCTGGCACCGATCTCGAGAAAGAACCCCTCCACGACGAACGGCCGATCCAGCGCCTCCAGGATCTTTTGAGCGGTCACGGTAGCTCCGTCGATGTCCGTCGCCGGCAGCAGCACGGCGAACTCGTCTCCGCCCAGCCGCGCGACCGTGTCGGATTCCCGCAGCACGCTCAAGACACGGGGCCCCACTTGTTTCAACAGGAGGTCGCCGTGATGGTGTCCCAAGGCGTCATTGACATCCTTGAAGCGGTCCAGGTCCATGAGCAAAAGGGCCAGCGGTTTGCCTTCACGTCCGGCGGCATGGATCGCTTGCCGCAGCCGGTCCAAAACCAGCGTGCGGTTGGGCAGATCGGTCAAGGTATCATGCAGCGCCTGATATTCAAGCGCAGCCGCCTGGGTCTTGCGTTCGGTGATGTCTCGAACGATGGCCAGCACTTCATTCTCTCCGCTCACGACAATCCGGGCCTCGTAATCGCGCCGATTCCCTTTCTCCAGGAGCGGATATTCAAAGATCTGCGTCTCGCCGGTTCCGAGCGCCTGATGCACATAATGCATGATCGGCTCGGCGACGTCGGGCGGCAACACATCTCGGACGCTCTTCGCCAAAAATTCTCGGGGAGGGACAAACGGCTCCATGCCTTTGGCCGGAATGAAATCCAGATAGATACCCTCTCGGTTGATTTGAAACATCATATCCGGCATGGCGTTCAATAGGGCGCGATTTTGGGCCTCGCTTTTTTTCAGTTCCTCCTCGGCCTGCCTGCGTTCGGATATATCGGTGATAAAGCCCTCCAGTGCCAGCAGGTCTCCATTGGAAGAAAAGATTCCCATACCCTGCTCCCAAACCCACTTTTCTTTTTTATTCGCGGTGATAATACGGTAGACCAGTTGAAAAGACCGCTTCTCCCGCAAGGCGGCCTGCACGTCGTTCCAGACGGGCTCCTGATCGTCCGGATGAACCAGGTCATGTCCGTAGGACACCTTCCGGCTGGTCAGATCGGATGGCTGATAGCCCGTCAGTCCAAAGCAGCCTTCGCTGGCAAATTCCACCGTCCAGTCTTTATCGTTTCGGCAGCGGTAGACCATACCGGGAAGATTGCTCAACAGGGTTGAAAGAGCGCGCTGGCTTTCATGCAACGCCTCCTCGGCCCGCTTGCGCTCGGTGATGTCACGGAATATTCCCTGGGATGCAACGACACCGTCCTTGAGAAAACGACAGCTCACATTCCCTTCCGCCTCGATGGGTCGTCCGTCCTTGGCAATGAAGGTTACCCGCACATTATTCTGGGCCTCTCCGGACATGACCTTCCGGAAGACCTCCATACAGTCGGCCTTGCAGGAATGGTGCAGAATGTTGAAGATGGTAAGGGTGCGCAAATCTTCATCGGTATAGCCCATCGTCTGGCTCCAGGCCTGGTTCACGTATAGAAAGCGGCCATCGGATGAGACGCTCTGGATCATGTCGTGGGCTTTCTCAAATAGATTGCGGTAACGCTCCTCGCTCTCCTTTAGCGTCTCCTCCGCCTGCTTGCGCTCGGTGACGTCGCGGGCCACGCCGAAAAACCCGATCACCTTTCCGGTGTCACCGATCTGGGGCACGACTTTGTCTTCCACCCATCGATATTCCCCCGTGTCTTTGTGTCGGAGACGATACTCCCGGACACCGGTCGCCTGATTCTCCAGGATGGCACGCGTCGATTCCGTCACGGTCGGAACATCTTCCGGGTGACGGATTCGGAACCAGAGCCCCTCATCTTCGATAAACTCTTCCGGACGATACCCGATAATGTCCTCGGTCCGACCGTTCACAAACAGCACCTTTCCCGAAAACGGATTGTCCTCTATCCTTATCATATAAACAATTTCATGGATGTTCGTGACGATCTTCCGATACTCTTCTTCGCTTTTCTGTAGCGCCGACTCGGCTCGCCTGCGCTGGATGAGCGAGCCCACTTGTGCAGCGACGGCCGAAACGGTTCGAATGGACCGATGGTCTTCCTTGCGTGGTTCAAACATGAAGAACTCGACCACCGCAACCACTTTGTCTTGATCGAGGATAGGGATGGCCAGCCCCGCTCTCAGCCCGACTTCGCTGGCGACCGGCGCACGTGGAAAATTGGTATCCTGGGTTACATCTTGAACCCAGGCCGGTTCCTTCGATGACCAGACACGCCCGGGAAGCCCCCGGCCCGGTGGAAACGTAAAACTTTCACTGAGCGCCCTGAATTTCTCCAGACCCCTTGCACTGCTGTGCCACGCCGGACTGCATTCGAGCAAGGTTCCGTCCGGGCGAGGGAACCACACCTGCCCTAGAATCCAGCCGGTCGCCTCACAAACCTTCTTCACTACAAGGACCAGTGCCGAATCAAGATCTTCGGCACTGCCGACAACCAAGGTAATAGCCTGTAGGAGCCGACTCTCATCCTCCGCCCGCTTGCGCTCGGTGATGTCACGGAAACTCCAAACGCGTCCCACCGGTTGATCTTCGATTCGCTGAGGCTGTGAAAATCGTTCGAAGGTTCTCCCGTCTTTGAATTTTAGGACATCATAGCTTTCGGCTTCGGGTTGCGCGTACAGGTCTCTCACCTTCTGCAAAAATTGCTCCGGATTTTCGAGTTGCTCCAGAACCCAGATTAAGGCCTGTTCATCGCTCCGGCTGGAAAGGATTTCCGGGGGGATTTTCCACATGCGCGCGAACTGTTGATTGAAGCTCACGATCTTTCCTTCGCGATCAACGACCAAGATTCCGTCCGTGGTGGATTCCAACGTGGCCCGAAGCAGGGAAATAGAAACTTTCTGCTCCTTCTCCGCCTGCTTGCGCTCGGTGACGTCGCGGGCCACGCCGAAAAACCCGATCACCTTTCCGGTGTCACCGATCTGGGGCACGACTTTGTCTTCCACCCATCGATATTCCCCCGTGTCTTTGTGTCGGAGACGATACTCTCGGACACCGGTCGCCTGATTCTCCAGGATGGCACGCGTCGATTCCGTCACGGTCTGTACATCCTCCGGGTGAATGATCCGGAGCCAGAGCCCTTCGTCGTCGATAAACTCATCCGAGTGATATCCTAAAATGTCCTCGGTCCGAGGGCTCACGAATTGGACCGTGCCCGCCAAGGGATCGTCCTCGATTTTGACCGAGTAAATAATTTCATCGATGTTGGTCAGGATCTTCCGAAGCTCTTCCTCGCTCCGCCGAAGCTGCTCTTCCGCCAACTTGCGGTCGGTGATATCCTGGGCCGTCCCATGCATCCGGATCGGCCGGCCCGCTTCATTTAGGATCACCTCGCCATCGGAATGAATCACATGAACGGTTTGATAGTTCCAAACGATACGGCAGTCAAAGCGGAAGGGTTTGTGATCGTTCATGGCCTTCTGAACGATCGTGTCGACATAACTCCGATCGCCGGGATGAACATAATTTAAAAATGTTTCATAGCTTACAATACCCTCTTGGGGTTTCAGGCCAAAAATTCGGAAAAGCTCATCCGACCAGATGACAACGTTGGAGACGATATCCCAGTTCCAACTGCCTATATGGGCGATCTGTTGTGCCTGGGCCAGCTGGTGCTCGCTTTTCCTTAGTGCCTCCTCGGCTCTTGTCCGTTCGGTTGTATCGTGCGCGGTCACGAGCACACCGATGATTTCCCCATTCGCATCTCGAAACGGCCCGTACCGGACCGATAAGTAGCACGTTTCGCCAACGTCTTTCACGAAGAAGGGAATATCCACATGCGTTATAGTTTCACCGGCCAGGGCTTTTTTCAGACAATCCTGAACCTTCTCGATGCTCTCTTTGGAAAGCGTATATCTTCCAGACCGCCGCTCCAGCGCCATGATTTCCTGGAAAGACTCACCTAAAACCTGATCTGCGCGCAAACCGGACATCTTCTCCATAAACGGGTTCCACACCCGGCATCGGAACGCGCGGTCGTATACGATGATGCCTTCCTGAACGCTGGCTATAATTTGCTGGTTGACGTGGTCGGATACCTTGGAGCGCTTGTCCGTCGCGTCCCAGGTCGATTCGACGCGCTTATACTGCGCCCGAGATGGATCGGATGATTCTTTGGTTTTCTTGGGCATGAAATTGGGCTCGCTTTGTGCGGCCAGATCTTACGCGCCTGCATGGCCGAGTTCGTCGCGACGATGCAGGGGGTGGCCAAGCTTCCCTCACAATAATTTAAATATATCTCCAGATGCATGGCCTGTCAATTGGGTCCTGGCCGTGCCATCACCCGTAACCGGCGGGGAAACTTCATCAAAACGATTATTGACATGGGTCAAGGCTTATTCTATAGTGACGAACGAATCGATATACCTGAAAGGGAGTCGTGTGGGCGCAACGGCCAGGGGCAGCCGCTACGCCGCCGATATCGGGATCCAGGCCAAGGATCAGACCTTATGGGTAAAATACTAAGAGGTTAGTCTTTGAAAGATGGATGGGGCAAAGATGGATGGGCACGGAAATCCAACACGATTATTTATTATCACTGCTGACCACACCGGCCATCACGAGCACGATAACTGCTACGATGAGAAGCAGCCAAAGAGGAAAATACGACATGGGAACACCTCCTTTAAATGATTTTTCTGCTTTTTATCATGAGCTTTTGACCCAAATAAGTCAAGGCCAATCTTGTCTGCCTGCCCTCGGCGGTGTGCAGCCGATGGGCATGCTGCGGTTCGCAGCAGACATGTGGAGGGGGCGACGCTAGCCCCTATCAATCAGGAGAAACGATCTATGGCCGTAATGATTAGGGAAGGACAGGATCTCGATATCCAGCAGATCCAGTCCCTGTATCATCATGCCCCGTGGGCGAAGGGCCGTGGTCTCGACGGAATCAAGCGGATGCTGGAAAACACGGATTATGTTTTTTCGGCCTGGGACGGCCCGCGGTTGATCGGATTCGCACGCATCCTGACCGATCGCATCTATCGCGCGACGCTTTGGGACGTGGTCGTCCATCCCGACTATCAAGGCCAGGGAGTGGGAGAGGCCTTGATCAAAACGATTCTGTCTCACCCCGTTCTATCCAAGGTTCAGAAATTCTGGTTGAACACGCGAGACAAGCAGGCCTTCTACGAGCGGTTCGGTTTTGTCCGAAGCGATCAGGGAATGGTAAGGGATCGCGCCACAAAGGGAGACTGCTGTGATTAATTCAGAGCGGATGATCGACACCTTTATTACATTGGTCCAGATCGACAGCCTTTCCCGCGAAGAAGGGAAGATCGCGGAACGATTGGTCCGCGAGCTGAAATCTTTGGAGGGCGAGGTTTACATTGACGACGCCGGGGCCAAGGTCGGCGGAGACAGCGGAAACATCGTGGCCCGTTTTCCGGGCAGCAAGTCCGGCGAACCAATTCTGCTGTCGGCTCACATGGACACCGTTGTTCCGGGCCGCGGAATCAAACCGATTCGCGAGCCGGACCGGATCCGGACCGACGGCACGACGATCCTTGGCGCGGACGATAAATCCGGAATCGCGATCATCTTAGAAGTCCTCTCGGTCGTCAACGAACGGAGGATCCCCCACCCGCCGGTCGAGGTGGTTTTTACGATCTGCGAAGAGGCCGGCCTGGTCGGGGCCAAGCACTTGGATGTCCGATCGCTGAAGTCCCGCCATGGATTGGTTCTGGACAGTTGTCCGGCCGACTCGCTTTTTACCCGGGGTCCGGCGGCGGATAAACTCGAATTCACGGTTCATGGGTTGGCCGCGCATGCCGGCGTCTGTCCGGAAGATGGGCTCAACGCGATCAAGATCGCGGCCGAGGCGATCGCCCGGATGCAACTGGGCCGGATCGATGCCGAAACGACCGCGAACCTCGGCCTGATCCAGGGCGGAAGCGCGGTCAACATCGTTCCGGATCGTGTCATCGTTCGAGGCGAAGCCCGAAGCCACGATGAATCCAAGCTCGCGGCTCAGTCGTCTCACATGGCGGAATGTTTCCAGGCGGCCGTCCGGAGGCATCGGGTCGTGAAGGATGGACGGGAAGTTCATGCCAAGGTGGAGGAGAAGATCAAGCGGGATTATCCGCGGATGACCCTGGGCGAGGACGCGCCGATCGTCAAATGGGTCATGGCCGCCGCAACGAAGGTGAACGTTCCGATCGCCTGCCGGAAAACCGGCGGGGGATGCGACGCCAATGTCTTCAACGGACACGGGCTGAACGTGGCGAACCTCGGCACCGGCATGCGCGAGATCCATACCGTCCACGAGCATCTTCTCCTGAACGAATTTCAACAGACGGCTCGGGTCGTGCTGGAAGTCCTCCGCGCCGCTTAGATATCCAGCGAGCAAGGCGAGCGAGAGGGGGAGGCTCCATCCGGCTTCGCCGGTGGAGGGGGCGACGCGAGCCCCTACAAATAAGGAGCCTTTATGGAAATCGATCCGAAGCAGCTCAGTCCTTCCCAGGCCTATGACCTGATGATCAGCATCATCGTCCCGCGGCCGATCGCGTTCATCTCGACCTTGAGTCCCGAAGGGCTTCCGAATGCCGCCCCGTTCTCGTTTTTCAACGGGATCTCGACCGATCCGCCCCTGGTGGCGATTTCGATCGCGCGGCGCGGAAACGAGAAGAAGGGTACGTTGCGGAATATCGAAGCAACCGGCGAGTTTGTGGTAAACATCGTGGACGAGGATCTAGCACAAGGAATGAACCGCGCCTCGGGCAATTATCCCCCGGATACCAACAAGTTTGAGGCGGCCGGACTTACGGCAAAGCCCAGCGTCAAGGTCAAGCCTCCTCGAATCGGCGAGGCCCCGATCAGCCTGGAATGCCGGCTCGTGCAGGTCTTGCCGCTTCCGGAATCAAAGGATGCCCTGATCATCGGCCGGGTTGTTTACATTTATTTGAAGGATGATCTCTGGAGCAACGGCAGCGTTGATCCGGCTCGTCTTCGCGCCATCGGCCGGCTTGGACAATCCAACTATTGCCGCATCCGAGAGACCTTCAGCCTCGAACGTCCGCAGACGGGGTGATCTCGTTTTCAGACCTTCTTGACGCGGTGCTGATACCATAACACGGCCAGCATCGTCTTGCTGTCCACAATCTCGCCGTTCACGGCCAGGCGGTACAATTCATCAAACGGCATCCGCACCCGCTCGATGAACTCGCCGTCATCCGGAAGAAGCGACGAATCCTTCACAAGCTCCGTCCCCAGATAGATCTCGATGTTGCCGGTTGAAAACCCGACTGAGTGGTAATATCGGAAGAGCCATTCCATTTTAATCGGCCGAACGCCGGTCTCCTCTTCGCATTCCCGCCGTCCGGTCTCTTCCTTGGATTCGCCGGGGTTGATGATCCCGGCCGGGATCTCGAGGATCACCCGACCGATCGCCTGCCGGTACTGGCGGACGAGATGGACCGTTCCGTCAACGTCGATCGGAAGCACCCCGACCGCATCCGGCGGCCGGACAATCTCCCGGACCGCCTCCCGACCATCGGGAAGCCGAACGATCCGCTCTTCAGCTTTTACGTATTTCCCGTTATAAACCGTTTTCGTATGGAGCAATGTTTCCTCGAGAGACATTCGACGCCTCACTTTAATCCGCCGTTTCGAATCAGATCGAAAAGCTCATCGTCCTGGCCGATATATTTTCCGTCCACGAAAATCTGGGGAACGGTCCATTCCCCGGTTTTTTCAACCAGATCTTCCCGGACCTCGGGCGTCTGCGAGATGTCAATCTCTTCGTAGGAGATCCCTTCCTGATCAAGCAACCGCTTGGCCCGGACGCAGGAACCACAATACCTCGTCGTGTAAATCTGTACGGTTGGCACCCTCAATACTCCTTCGTTCAAATACATCTGCATTTATATTTGTATTGTAACATACGCAGAATCCCCGTGTCAGTCCTGTATTGATCATAGGGACTCTCACCCCGGGCGGGTTGCAATATTACGATGCGAAGGGTTCCTGAAGGGGAATGCGGGAAAGGATCTCCTCGGGCAGCGGATCAAACGGACCGGGATAAGGACGCCCGGCTTGGTGAAAAGCCTCCTCCGTCATCTGGTTGATCGCCGCGATCGAACGGTTCATGTCCCGTGCATGATGGGAAGGCGTATAAAGAAGAAGATCGTAGCCCGCGATCAGATTGAAGGCCGGATAGACGCTGTTTTGAAACGCGACCTGGGCCACCTCCGACCATTCCCGGCCGATCTTCTCACCGAAGGTCTCGAGCTGCAGCCCTTTGACCACGGCGATGATCGGCAGAATCCCGAGTCGCGGCCGCGACCCGAGATCCTCTTCGTCCGACGCCGGCCCCATCGGAATGGAGCCGGGGCGTGAAAACATCTCGGCCAGCCGACCGGGAGAATCTTTAAGTCCCCACTCCAGATACTCGCGATAGGAAAGAACGCGATCGGCCGGGATGATTTCTTGTTCGAGTTGCAGCCGCAAAGCGGCGCGGAGTTTGGCCGGATCTTCAAACGGCCGACGGAAATCCCGGCCCTCGCGCTGAAAACCGTACAGGGCCGTCATCACGATCGCCAGCGGAACCGCGTGCGGCGCCTTGGGCCCTTTTTTGACCTTTTTACGTATTTTTTGGACCATTATAATTGGGGCTTGTGCGCTTGTTTCACGCCTTCAGCAGGTCCTCGACCGTGAAGAGGCTTTCGACGGTGTATCCCAGGCCCTCCAGGTATTGACGCCCGCCTTCCTTTCGATCGACCAGGGCGATGACCTTCACAACAGTGCACCCGGCCCCTTTTAAGACGTTGATCGTCCGCTCGGTGGCCCGACCGGCGGTGAGGACATCGTCCACCACCACGACGCGCGCCTTCGTCGGAAGATTCCCTTCGATGTAGGCCTGAGGACCGCCGGATGGCACAAACGGTTTTGGCTCTTTGCGTATGATGAAGGCCGGGATCGAGCGCTGCTCCCCGTAACTCAAAACCGAAACGGCCGTGGCGATCGGATCGGCCCCCAGCGTCATTCCTCCGATCGCGTCCACTTCCAGATTCGAAATCGCGTCCAGGATCAACTGTCCAACCAGAAAAGCGCCCTCAAAATCAAGCGTGACCTTTTTGCAGTCGATGTAGAAGTGGCTTTTTCTTCCGGAGGAAAACGTGAAGATCGGTTCGGTGTTGTAAACGAACGAGCTGCGGAGTTTTGTCAAGAGACGCTGGCGGAAGTTGACGCGTTCCTGTTTATCCATAATCTTTATAATAGTTGAGACGTCCTGGAAATGCAAATCGTCCTCCGGCCTTGGCCATACGGGGTGACCTGTTTTTTGACTTTTGCTGCACATCGACGTAATATGACAACGTTGCAGAAAACCGACGGAGCGGATCACGGGTATGCGTCGATCGAAAAGAGGGGGAATCGTCGTCTGCATCGCGGCATCGGCGGCGATGAATGCCTGCCAAATCATTCCGACGAGCCATGAGGCCGAACCCCCTCCCGAACTTCTCCAACACGTGTCGGCTTACCTCCAGGCCGACGATCAAGAAGCGGAATCCCTCTTACCGGCCCTCTCCGACCGACCCATCGCCGAACTGGAATCGGCACTCCTCCTCACTCTGGATTCCTCCTTTCAGAAATCCGTGCCGACCGGGATGCAGCGCGGCCGGTCCATCCGCGTGGGCGACGATTCGATGCGCTACGGACTTTACGTCCCTCCCGCCTACGATCCTTCCCGGTCCTATCCGCTCATCCTCTGTCTGCACGGCGCCGGCTTTGACGGAGACGCCTACCTGGACCGATGGCAACCCCGGCTGGGCGAAGACTATCTTTTGGCCTGTCCCACGATGGAGGAAGGCGAGTGGTGGACGCGTCAGGGAGAGGCCCTGGTTCTGGCGGTGTTATCCGACATATCGCGCACGTATCACGTGGACCCCGATCGGGTTTTTCTCACCGGCATGTCCAACGGCGGCATCGGAACCTATCTGATTGGTCTGAACCACCCCGACCGCTTCGCCGCACTGATTCCCATGGCCGGCGCATTTCCCACGGCGTTGTTCCCGCTGCTCGACAATGCTAAAAACACACCCCTCTACATCATCCACGGCTCGAAGGATCAGGTGATGCCGGTCCAGTACAGCCGGGACGTGGCGGCGTATCTGAAACGAAACGGCTATCCCGTCATCTATCGGGAACACGACCGCGTACATCCGATGGCCGGCGGCCATTATTTTCCGAGAGAAGAGCTTCCGGATCTTCTGGCCTGGCTCAAGACCCAGCGGCGGACCTCGGAACCCCGCGAGCCGGTGGTGGTCCGCGATCGGGACCATCCCGGCCGGGACTTCTGGGTCCGGATCGACGAAATCGATTCCGCCGCAGGTTCCTTCTGGGAATCGGAGCATCATCCGGGGGAGAGCCGACGGCTCCAACAAGGCGCCTATGCCCGGCTCAAGGCTCAGGTTTCCGGGAACACGATCTTCATGACCACCGAACATATCCTCCGGTACAGCGTTCTGATTCCCCGACACCTGGTGGATCTGAATAAACCGGTTCTGGTCTTCACGAACGGCCGGGTCAGTTTCGAGCAACTTTTGCGGCCGGACGGCCGATCGTTGTTGGAAGAGGCGCGCCGCCGGCCCGACCCCCGTCAGCTCGTTTTCTCAACGATCGAAATCCGGGTTTCGCCCTAACCAAAAGATCGACGAGGTTGCCGGCGACATCCGAGGCGGTTTTGACAATTCCGGGGCATCGGCTATACTTGAACATAGCCGATTACACATTATTAATAATCATCATAAGGAGGATCGGGCGATGTTCGGAAACGGCAACGGAACCGGCACACAAAAAGAGTCGGCAGACATGACGATTTATATGGGCAAGAATGTGGAGTTCAAAGGGACTCTCAGTTTCGAAGGGACCGGGCGGATCGATGGAAAAGTGGAAGGGAAGATTTTGGCCAAGGGAGTCCTGTTATTGGGAGAGGGCGCGGCCGTTTCATCCGAGATCGAAGGGGATACGGTGGTCGTCGGTGGAAACGTGGAAGGAAAAATTATAGGTCGTCAAAAGGTGCAACTTCTCAAAACCGCGGTTGTGAACGCCGATATCTCCACTCCCTCCTTCTCGATTGAGGAAGGTTGTCAATTTAATGGAAGCTGCCGAATGTTGGGCAACGCGAATGCCGTTTCTTCCGCGCATGGATTCACACGAGAAGAGGAATTTCCGGCCGGCTTGACCGCAAGATAACAGCGGGTCCTACACTCCCACTCCAAAAAGGATCCGGACAAGCGCGCCGATGCCGTAGGTAATCCCCGCAGCACAGACGATAACGATCAGATTCGTCAGGATACGTTTTCGGACATCCATCCCGGACAGAAACGCGAGCACCATCGAGACCAGAACGGCCGTGACCCCGCCGGTGATTACCGAGACCAGGGCGGTCTTCGCCCCGAACAGCACCGGCAGGATCGGAACCGCGGTGCCGCCAAAATAACTGATCCCGACCGCCATGGCCGAAGCGATCGCAGATTCTTGAGGTTCGGTCGTCACTGCCTCCCTGCCGAGAAACCGCTCTTTGCCCCGCTGCGTCCACCGGACTTCATTCTCGGAACTCGCCGCGATATAGGCCCCGGCCGCCATGGACAGCGCCCCCGCCACCGCGGTGGTCAGACCGGCCACGAGCACCAAGGTCGCCTGTCCGAAGGCCGCAAAGAAACCGCTCACCGCTCCGAGAATCTCGACCAATCCATCGTTCAATCCCAGAAAAATGTTGCGGATGCGGTCCGGGTTGATCTTCCGCTCCGCCATCCGGCTGACGATCGTGTCCTCATGCTTGAATTCGTCCTCCAGAATTCCTTTCACCGCGGCGCCCAACGGCCCGTCTTTGTATTCCTCCCAGACCGACAGATACTTGCGGACGCCGTACACCTCGATCGCTTCAAGAACCAGATGCACCGCCGTCGCGCCGAACAGCCGGCAGGCCAGGATGATCAACCGGAGCCGGAGACGGCGCGCAAAATCGAGGCTGGACACGGGACTGTTGAAAAATCTCTGCCAGAACGCGAGGTGCTGGGTCTCGATCACGATCAGCTCGTCCAGCATCGTCTGAAGATCGGGCCCCGAAACCTTTCGCAGCGATTGGTAGAGCGTCAGATCAAACAGCTCGTCCAGAATCAGGGCTCGTGCGAGGCGGAGATCATGTGACGGAGGATTGTTCTTATTCATGCTTATACTCTTAACTCGATTCCTGTTATGCCTCTTGTGGCCGAAGGTCGGCAAAGACGAACCCATCGCGCTCGACGATTTCGCCGACATGAACCCCGACCGGTTTCTTGAACATCGGGCCGTCCACGGCGAAGGTGTGAAACTCGCCGTACTCCCCGCAGGGGTCGACCGATTCCGGAAGTTCGTCAAGAAGCGCCGGCCCGAACTCGCGGCCCGCGAAACGGGCCGGAAGTTTTTTGGGATCGATGCAGGTGAGGTAGGCGCGCAGTCCTTCCGAGACCATCTGCCGGGCCAGCCGGTCGGTCGGAATTTCCCAGAGCGGGAAAAGCGGCGTGATGCCGGTGTCCTTCAACTTAGCCTCTCGATAAGACCGAATATCTTGAAGAAAGAGATCCCCGAATGCCATACAGTGTATTCCTCTTTCCCGTGAGGCGTCGACAAACTTTTTCATCACCGATTCGTACTGGAGGTTGCTGCAGGGATAGGGAATGTTCAATGTTTCAAGTGGAAGCCCGACCGCCTCGGCCTGGCGTTCGAGCAGCTCCAGACGAACCGCATGCATCGCCACGCGCTGGAACTCAGCATTCACCGTCGTGAACAGCCCGACGACTTCCACATCGTCCATTTGCCGCAGCAGATGAAGCGCCCAGGCGCTGTCCTTCCCGCTGCTCCAGCTTAGTAGGGTTTTCTTGCGCATTCTACGTTCAACTTTCCACCCGCCACGATCTTGCGGGCCAGACGGGCACAGGGTTATGCGTACTACAAGAGTTCAAAGAAGGAGTCTCGGGATAGGTCGCAGTCATGAAGGATCTTGTTCAAGATACCGGGCCCTAACGTCTCCCCGGCATGAACCGGAACTACGGTGTATCGTCCATCATTGTGCTGCAGGAAATGATGGCTGCCTTTGACACGGATTACTGTGAAACCAGCTTTGCGGAGAGCCGCAAGGACTTCCCGGCCCGTAACGCGAGGAAGTTTTGTCATTTATTGACGGTAATCCGCTGGAGGCCGACAAACTCCGAAGGCTTGATCGATTCGCCCTGGACTTCCAGACAGAGATCAATGGCCTCCCGGATCCGTTTCATGAGGGTATCGAGAGTCTTGGCCTGGGTATGACATCCCCGAAGTTCTGGAACACTGGCGACGTAATAACCCTCTTCATCTTTCTCAATAATGACGTTAAATTCTCTCTTCATTTCTCATCTCCTCCGAAATCGCCGCGGCTTGTTTTCGGTTGACGGTGGAAAAATCTTTCAGAAAATCATCCAGGCGGTCTCCGGCTTCGGGAAAATCCAACAGCATCTGGACGGGCCCGCGCGGCCCTGCAAACACGGGTGTGCCTCCGAGAATTTCATCGGACCGCTCAATCAACCGCCGCTTTTTCATGGCCGGAACACCTAAGACTATTCACTTGCAGCCTCATTATACAACATATGACGCGTTAATCAAATCCACTTGATTCGTCCCTCCGCCCGCCGCCGAGATTGCTCAGCACCCGCGTCGGCGTCATGTGAACTTGCATGAGGGCCAACAAACGGCCACGCAGGGCCGCCCCTACATTTGAGCTCCTGTTCGATACGCTCCGCCAGGAATATTTTCAGAAGCGACTGATACGGGACGTCCCGTTTATTCGCCAGGAGCCGGAGTTCTGCCAGCATGGATTCGGGCAACCGTAACGAAATGGTTTTGATGGACGGTTTGAGATTGGGCAGCGTCGTTCGTTTCGCCTTGCTCCAGTCGATATACTCCGTGGAGTCGTGCGTCGCCCAGAACTTCCTTTCCCGGTCTTCATTCTTAAACTTCCGTATTTTCTTCTTCATGGGATAGATCCATCCTCCTTTCCTTTCGATTCGCATCTCTCGCGGTGATCATACGATTAACGACCCTGAACCTTCCGCAACGCACCGAGGATTTCGGACGGGCGCGGCGGACAGCCGGCAATCTTGACGTCCACCGGAATGTGGCGCTCCACCGGACCGGTCACGGCATAACTTCCCTTGAACATCCCGCAATCGCACGCGCAGTCCCCCAATGCGATCACCAACTTGGGATCCGGCGTCGCGGCATAAACGTCCTTCAGGGCCCTTTCCATATTCACCGTGACGGGACCGGTCACCACAAGCGCATCGGCATGGCGGGGCGAGGCCGCGATATGGATCCCGAACCGCTCGGCGTCATAAACAGGGTTCATCAGCGCGTTCATCTCCATCTCGCAGCCGTTGCACGAGCCCGTGTCCACTTCACGGATGGTGAGAGACCGACCCAACACCGAGGCCTTCTCGCGGACCGTATCCGAAACTTCCGGCTGAGGTTGGGTCGGCGCCGGATATTGCCCGGTCACCTTGCCGGTCTTCAAACTTTTCCGGATGATCCGAAACATTTCTTGTTCCTCCTTATGTAGGGGCTCGCTGGGTGTTTATAAATCCGTCCCGGCATAGGACAGATTAAAGCTCTTGTTGATCAGCGGAAAATCCGGAATAATATTTCCCAGCACGGCGAATTGAATCGCCGGCCAGATCACAAACGAAGGGTCCCGCACCTTGCATCGGTGGACCTTCCCCTCCTCGCCGGCCATCACGAAATAAAGAATCTCTCCACGCCATCCTTCAACGGCCGAGAGGGCCCAGTCGCCGGGACGCGGTGCCGATGACATGGCGGTTGAGATCGGCCCGGCCGGCAGATTTTCGAGCGCCTGCAGAATCAAACCGATCGTCTCGTGCACCTCGTCGATTCGCACTCTAAGCCGGGCTCGGACATCGCCGTAACGGTAAATCGGAACCTTAAATGTAAGATGGCCGTAGGCCGCGAAGGGATGGTCCCGGCGGACGTCCCGGTCGATGCTCGAGGCGCGGCCGACTACGCCCATCACACCATGGTCCCTTGCGGTGCGTTCTTTGAGGACCCCGGTCGTCTCCAGGCGGTCGGTGAGCGATGCGTTATGAAAGAGAATCCGTGCCAGGTCGGAAAAATCCTCTTGAATTTCTTTCAGCGTGTGTTCGATCATCGTTACACCGTCAAGCGACAGGTCCACAGAGGTCCCGCCGACGACGTTCACCCCGCGCAGGAAGCGGCTGCCGGTGAGAGAATCATTGATTTGCATGATCCGCTCTTTCATCCTGCCACAGTGGGCCAGGGCCAGCGCATAGGCCGCGTCGTTGCAGATCGCGCCGACATCGCCGATGTGATTGTGCAACCGCTCCAGTTCCAAAAAGAACGTCCGGAGGTACTCGGCCCGCGAAGGCACCTCCACGCCGATGAGCGCTTCGACCGCCTGACAGTAACAGAGGCTGTGCCCGAAAGAAGTGTCGCCCGAAACCCGCTCCGCCAGCGCAACGCCCTCCGACCACATGAGGTTCTCGAAAAGTTTCTCGACTCCCCGATGCTTCCAAAAATGCCGGACCTCCAATTGCATGATCGGCTCGCCGGCCACCGAAAATCGGAAATGGCCCGGCTCGATGATCCCGGCATGGATCGGGCCGACCGGCACCTCAAACACACCCTCCCCTTCGATTTGCCGAAAATGATACTCTCCATCCTGACGGCCCATGAGGTGGTTCCAGCTAAAATCCTTTTTCAGAGGGTGGGTTCCCTTCGGCCAATGCTCGTGCCGGACCAGCCGCCGGAGATCCGGATGCCCTTCCGCGATCAGGCCGAACATGTCCCGGATTTCTCGTTCGTACCATTTCGCCGCGTGGATGCGGGGCGTGATCGAGGGAAAGAGCCGGTCCTCACCGGAAAGTTCCGTCATTAAAATAAGCCACGTCCCCCGGCCCAGTGTAAACAGGTAATAGAGGCGGTACGCGGCCTGCCGGGGTCTTAAGTCCACGGCCCATTGCAATGAGAGCGTGCCCCGCAAGTCGGAGGCGCGATGAATGTGGGAGGCGATGGCCGGAATATCCTGTTTGGCCGCCGTCACAACCGGGATCTCCCGGACACGGTCTGCACTCCGGATCTTGGTTCCAAAAGTTGCCTGGATACTCCGAACGGCTTCGTTTATGTCAACCATGGCTGACCGAATTAAAAATCCGCGTCATCGGGATGAAAAGATCGCTCAGAAATCCGGGCATATGGATTCCGATATAGCCCATGGCCATAAGATTAGCCATGAGCGAGACGGCGGCGAAGCGGTTGCCGCCCGGCGTCATTATAATACCCGCCTCTTTCGGTTCACCGAGGACCATCCGAAAAACTTGGTACACCAGTGCGGCAAACGCCACGGCAAGAAGTCCAAGGAACGTGTATGCGACCCACGGTTGTTCGACATAGGCCCCGGTAGCGATCAGTATTTCGCTGACGAACAGTCCGAACGGCGGCAATCCGGCCAGCGCGAGGGTGGACAAAAGCATCGCTCCACCGACCAAGGGCATCTGCCGCAAAAGACCGGTCACGCCCTCCATGTTTTTGTGTCCGTACCGAAGCAACACCCTGCCGGCCGCGTAAAATGCAGTGGACTTGGCCAGCGAGTGGTTGATCATATGGAATAACCCGCCGAACACCCCGACCGGACCGCCCGCCCCGAAACCCACCAGGACGATCCCGATATGCTCGATGCTGGAATAGGCAAAGAGCCGCTTGTAATCGCGCTGGATCAGCATAAAGGTCGCGGCCGTGGCGATGGACAGCAAACCGAGACCCAACAGGATGGGACCGGTGAAATCCGTTCCAACGGCCGGGTCCACGATGCTCTTCAGACGAAGAATCGCATACAAGGCCAGGTTCAGCATCAGTGCGGAAAGCATGGCGCTCACGGGCGTGGGGGCCTCGGCATGCGCGTCCGGCAGCCACGTATGCATGGGAGCGATTCCGGCCTTGGTGCCGTACCCGATCACGATAAAAACGAAGGCCAGCTCCAGCGCGGTCGGGTTCAGGTCCGATGCGACGCGGTGCAATTCGCTCCACTGCAGGGCCTCCCATCGGACCCCCAGAACATGCTCCGACGCATAATAGACCAAGACCGTACCGAACAACGCCAGCGCGATCCCGACGAAACTGAGGATGATGTACTTCCAGCCCGCCTCCAACGCCGTCTTGGTTCTCTCGAAGTTGATCAGGAGAGCCGCCGAGAGGGTAGAACCCTCGATCGCGATCCACATGAGAGCGATATTGTCCAGATTGGCCGCCAGCAGCATCGCGAACAGGTAGAGATTGAGAAAGCAAAAAAACCGTCCATAGCGTCGGAGCGACAAATGCCCGCGAATCAGTTCTTCCCCCATGTATCCCAGCGCGTAGAGCAGGCCGGTCGCCCCGACGAAGGCCAGCATCAAATCCAAGAACGCGCCCAGGGCATCCGTGCGGAGAAAATTTCCGACGGTAAGTTCGGCACCCCCGCCCGCGCCTGTAACGACCACGCTCATCGTTCCGAGCAAAACGGCTGCATGGACACACTGTAACCGCTCCATGGAACCTTGACTTTTCATGACCAGGCTCAATAGAGCGGAGAGCAAGGGCGCGGCGATCAAGCCGATCAGGGCCAGATTCATAGCTACTCCTTTATAGGGGCTTGCGTCGCCCCCTCCACCGGCGAAGCCGGATGGAGCCTCCCCCTCTCGCTCGCCGTGCTCGCTGGGGATATCCCTATGGGCCTGCCCATGAATGTTTACTCCTTCAGCGCCGTGAGCTTGGTGGTGTCCACGCTATCGAAGGTGTCCTGCAGCCGGTGGGTGTAGATCCCGATGATCAGTCCGGCCACCAGGACGTCGAAAAACACGCCCAGTTCCACGATCAACGGCATCCCGTACGCGGCCGCCGTCGCTCCCAAAAACAATCCGTTCTCGATCACCAGGAATCCGATCACCTGGGTCACGGCCTTTTTCCGCGCGATCATCGTAAAGAAACCGATCAACACGATCGCCAGGGCGATGGCCAAAGAATCCTTTGTTAGAAGGAATCCCAGACTGATGATCGGCTGGGTGATGTAGAAGGCCAGGATGACCAAGGCGCCGCAGACGAGGAGCGAGGATGGAATGTTTATATTCAAGACCAACTCCCGCGTGACGTTGAGACGCTCGATCACCGCTTTCAGAATGCGCGGAAGGATCATCGCCTTGATGACAACCGTCAAAGCGGCCGCGATATAGATGTGATGGGCCCCGGTCAAGAAGGCGACGAGGGCGGCCGTGACGGCCAGAAAAACGGACTGAAGCGCGAACAGATCCACGCAGGCGGACAGGCGCCGCTGTGCGATGATGGCAAAACAGGTCAGCAACAGCAGTGCGGAACAGAAATTCACAAGCTGGGAACCGATATCGGGATGGATGACCATCGTATGCCGTCAGCCTCTCAAGATATAAAAGAAGATGATCGCAAGGAGCGAGAGAATAAACGCCAGTCCCAGAAAGTCCGTCACGCGAAAGAGCCGAAGCTTTGCGAACATGGATTCGATCACACCGATCAGCACGGCCAGCCCGGAAACCTTGACCAGCCAGACCGCAACCCCGAATATCATCCAGACCGGTTCCGGTTCCGTGGCGATCCCCCAGGGAGCGAAGATGTTGCTGATCAAGGTCAGAAACAGCAACAGCTTCATGGCGGAGGCCCACTCGACCAGTGCGAGATACCGGCCCGAATACTCGAGGATCATCGCCTCATGAATCATCGTCAGTTCCAAGTGAGTGGCGGGATTATCCACCGGGACGCGTCCGGTTTCGGCCAGCGTTACGATGAACAGCGCCGCCAGGGCCATCAGATGAGGCGGAGGATCGGTGACGATCCCCTGGAGAAGGGCCGTTTTATGGACGATCGTGCTCAGATTCGTCGAGCCGGCCGTCAGGCCCACCGCAAAAATGGATAAGATCATGGCCGGTTCAGTCAAGGAGGCCACGATCGCCTCGCGGCTGCTCCCCATGCCGCCAAACGCCGATCCGGCATCCAGCCCGGCCAGAATGAGAAAGAATGTTCCGAGGGCCAGAAGATAGACCACGGTGATGACGTCGCCCGCAAAATTGAGCGGAACCGTCGACAAAAAGATCGGGACCAGCAGGACCGCCGCCAATGTGGAAGCGAAAATAATATAGGGGGACGCCGTGAAGATCCAGGACGTGTGGGTCGAAGCCACCACGTCCTTTCGGAACAGCTTCACCAGATCATAATAAGGCTGCAACCAACCGGGACCCTGGCGGCATTGAAGCCGGGCCTTCACCTTCCGGATCAGCCCGACAATGAACGGCGAGACCGCAAGAATCACGACGGCTTGAACGAAGGTGATCACAACGGATTCGATCATTCGATCTCCACCCTGTTTAACGCACCCACAGCAAGAGAATGATCAGCGTCAAAAATATATAGGTCAGATACAGATGAAGGCTCCCGGCCTGCACAACGCGAAGACGATCGGCCAGCAGACTCAGAACCCGCACAACAGGGTCGTACAGATATTTCTGAAACACCGGCTCGATGTGCGTCTCAAAGCGCATCCGCTTGGCGAAGTAGCGCGATTCCTCCAACATTTCCGTCTCCAGCTTCACCGTCGGCCGATAGATCATGTCGAAAACCTGCTTGATCGGCTGCGTGAAACCGGTGGCGGTGTACTCCATTCTCGGCTTCAGATTAATCCCGCAGCCCCAGGTTTTGTAGAAACGTTTCCGCAGCCTTCCGCCGATGACAACCGCCGTCAGCAAAGCCGCCGGAACCAGGACGATCAGCAGCAGTCCCAGCACCGGTGTCGAGATACTGGCAAATCCCTTGTCCGGAGCGGGCACCAGGGCGAAACCACCCTCGCTCACAATTTTCTCGGCGATCGTGATCCCGGTCAAAGGAGCCGTGACCCGGTCGATCAT
The DNA here is from genome assembly GCA_016194285.1 of Nitrospirota bacterium. Taxonomy (GTDB): domain Bacteria; phylum Nitrospirota; class Nitrospiria; order JACQBZ01; family JACQBZ01; genus JACQBZ01. The sequence goes on from JACQBZ010000003.1 coordinate 27,013, forward strand.
CGGAACCACTCCCATCGGGGCAAGCCCCAGCACAACACAGAAAAGGGCCATCTCCGCCATTCCGATGCGCATGGCCCATGGCACTTCTTGAGCCTCTCGGGCATGAGCGCTTCGCGGCATCGCCAGAAATGAGATCCCGAAGGCCTTGGCAAAGCAAGCCAGGGCCAGCACCCCGGTCAGCGCCAACATGGCCGCGCCGATCGGAAGCATAATCTTCATCAGGACATCCGGAATCTGGAAGCTCAAGAACAGGCTTTGAAACGTAAGCCACTCACTTACAAAGCCGTTGCTCGGAGGAAGCGCCGAAATCGAAACGGCACCCACCAGGAAGAAAAACGCGGTCCAGGGCATCTTTCGGATCAGTCCCCCATATTCCTCCATGTTACGCGTGTGCGTGGCGTACAGCGTCGATCCCGCACCCAGGAAGAGAAGCCCCTTGAACATGGCATGATTGATCGTGTGATAGAGTCCGGCCAGAAGTCCGAGGGCCGCCAGATTGGATAGGCCATAGGACTGGAATATCATCCCGGCGCCGATTCCCATCAGAATGATCCCGATGTTCTCGACGCTGTGGTAAGCCAGAAGACTTTTCAGGTCGTGCTCCATGAGCGCGTACATCACGCCGAGCAGGGCCGACACGGCCCCGATCGCCAAAACGATGAATCCCCACCACCATGGAAAAGTGCCGCCCAAGAAATCGAAATAGACCCGCACCAGGCCGTAGATCGCGGTCTTGATCATGACGCCGGACATCAGGGCTGAGACATGAGACGGCGCCGCCGGGTGGGCGTACGGAAGCCAGACATGCAGGGGCACGATGCCGGCTTTTGTCCCGAATCCGATCAGGGCCGCCGCAAAGGCCAGCGTTCGGAATCCCTCCGGAAGCGGCGCGGCCGGGTGTCGAAAGGCCTCAAAGGAGAAGCTTCCGGCCTGTTGGTAGAACACGAGGTAGGTCACGATGATGAAGGCGGTCCCGACATGGGTCATGATCAGGTAGAAAAATCCGGCGTAGCGCGTCTCGGGTTTCTCGTGCTCCGTGACGACCAGGAAGTACGAGACGAGTGACATGATCTCCCAGACGATCAGAAAGAAAAATCCGTCATCGGCCAGGATGACCAAAGTCATCGAAAGAAGAAAAGCGTTATAAAGCCCGCCCAGTGCCCCGATGGAGCGACGGTTCTCGAACTCCCGCACGTATCCCATCGCAAATTGAGAAACCGCGAATCCGGCCAATGAAATGATCAGAACAAAAAAGGATGCGAGAGGATCCACACGAACCTGGAAGGTCAACAGCGGAAGGTTGGATAGGACCGAAAAGGTTACGGGTTCCGGAGCCCAAAGGCCCGCGAGGCCCAGCACAACGCCAACGATTGAAGCGGCCATGGCCGCCCCGTGGGCTACAAGATTTTGGAAATGGGCGTTCCGATAAAAAGCGAAGGGAAGGAAAATTCCTATTCCATACAGGACAACAACATTAAAAAGCCCCCAATGAATGATCCAAGACAGGTCAAGCGACAATGAAACTCCTCCTTACCGTTGATCGACAGACATATTTCGCTTACGTTTTCGCTTGTCCTTTTATTGTCTTGTCCATGGATCCGATGTACGCCCCCTTCAGGAAATAGTGGTCATATACGGCCTCCAAAAATATTTTACCATTGTGGGGATAATATTTACAACCATCCAGCCCGATCACACCCGTTGCATTAAAACGGGCCTCCAAGTCAGGCGCATTGCAAACAACGATCCCGTCCTTGAGTTTAAAGACGACGCCGATTCGATCCGGCAGATTGATCACAACTTTTTGCATGTCGCTTGTCCCTTCGTTGACCGCCGCGCTTCAATGACTCTTTTTCCCGGCACCCTTCGTCGGCCTCTGCGATTTTTCATGACCGTTGCCCGCTTGCTCCTTTTTTAACCGAGCAACCGCTTCGGCCAGCGCCAAGATCTTCTGGGCGGTCAGATCACGGATTGTGATGTTCGCCTCATCGTCGCCGCTGAACGTGCACAAAGCAATCGTATAGCAACCAGTCCCGCCGCGAATCATCTTAAGCGCAATATTGGCCTGGTGGCAGTGAACGCCGACAAAAAGGCACACATCGATCTTATTGTGCCAGATCGTCAAATTGGGGTGATTGGGGTTTATCTCCACCTCCGGATTGACCCTGGGATACTTCGGCCGGTAATCGGCCATCGGAATAACTCTGGCTGGGATGGAATCCGCCAGAATTTTCACCGACTTGGCTTCCGCCGCCGCTTGTTCACTCCAATTCCATAAAACCAGCGGGCCGGGGAAGATGGCCGGCATCTTTGCCCCGAGCAGTTTCCGCGCTGCCGTTTCGATGGCCGTCTGTTCAGGAACAATCTCGCCCTCCACCAACGCCTGCCCCGGCTCAGCCTGAATAACCCCCATCATCGCAGCCACCGGAGGGAGATAGGCTTCCGGTCCGGGCAAAACACGGTATTGATCTTTCATACTCGTTCTCCTTCCAATCGGCCGGTCTTCAGCCGGTTTAATGGATTTTCGATGTCGAGGGGATTTAAATGAGTCTTCCCCCCGTTCATATGAATCTGTAGCGGTGTCAGCCTCACCGTTTTCCCATCCTTGGGCATCGCGATCTTCAATTCCTTGCGGACCCGGCGAAAGATATCAATGATATGATCCATTTTTTTTACGTCAAAATCGCGCACGCTTAGCATCGCATCTTCATGGGCATCGTGGCAGATCACGGTCGTCAAACAATTCGATCCGGCCCGGACGATCCGGAGGGTCAGGTTGGCGTAATGGCAATGCACGCCGATGAAGAGACAAACCTCGATCTTATTGTGCCAGATCGTCAGATTCGGATGATTGGGGTTCATCGACTCTTCAGGTTCAATGGTGGGATACCTGGGCCGATAGTCCGGCATCGGTATCATCATGACGTTCGGAATCTCAGCCGCCAATCGCAAGACCGAATGCCCCTTCTCCATCCACACTTTATCCCACGCCCACATGACAAGCGGCCCGGGAAAGATCGTCGGATTCTTTCGGGTATACATCTGGCGCGCCGTCTCTTCGATGACCTTGTCCTCCGGAACGATGTTTCCATAGAATAAACCGTCGCCGGGGTCTGGAATTTCAACTCCCAAATCCATCGCCGACGGGGGCGCATAGCCGGCCGGACCGACGTCAATGATGCGTTTTTTCTCTTTCTCATTGGACATTATGTAGACTCCTTTCTCAAATAGGAAGATCGGTTTGGGTTCCGGATCTGATCGCTCACGGTTTTAGTTCATCCATAATTTCCCCCAGCCTCGTCAGGTCATCCCGGCCGTCCTCTCTCCCCGCACCTTTCGGCTTTTCATTTAGGACATCGCGGTTCTCTCGATAGAAGACACCCACGCGCAGCCGATCATCCTCCGTCATCGCCAACCTCAACGCCTCCAAACGATCATGGACCGGATGGGAGGTTGCTTCGATGTTAACAACTTCCGGACGATAGGGCGGCGCCGCCTCCGGCCGATTAAATGTCGGGCAGGGGGAAAGGATGTTGACCGCGGCAAATCCATGGTGGTTCAACGCCTGCTGAATGAGCAGGATCAGCGATTGCGGGTCTTCAGAATATCCCTGGGCCACAAAAGTCGCCCCGGCCGTGATGAGAAAAGCAAGCGGGTTTATGGGTTGACCCGCTCCATTCTCCTCGGCCATTCCCCCCCGTCGCGCCGTCGGAGACGCTTGGCCACGCGTCAGTCCATAACAACCGTTATCCATGATCAAATACGTCAGATCTGGATTTCTCCGGGCGATATGAACAAGGTGGCCGGCCCCAACGGCGAAGGCGTCTCCATCTCCGCCGGCCACGATCACTTTAAGGGACGGGTTGGCCAACTTCACCCCCCAGGCAATGGGCAGAGCCCTTCCATGAAGACCATGGATGGCATAGGTTTTGACAAAAAAACCGATCATGCTGGAACATCCGCTTCCGGTCACCAGCACGGTCTGAGCCGGGTCCAAGCCGGTTCGGCTGAAGGCCTCACGGAGGGCCTCCAGAACACCGAAATCACCGCACCCGGGACACCACGTCACCTTGCGATCCGTCCTGTACTCCGTCCGATGATTGAGCCCCATTGAAGTAGACCTCGCCATTCCTTCTTACAATAAACTCTTTGCCGAAGATATCCCACGGAGAAATCGGAACACCGCTGTAGGTCTGGATCCCATGCGTTTCGATCCGTGTGTCGGCCCGGATCATGCTGGCCAGTTGTCCCTGCTTATTGGCCTCCACCACAACCACCTTTTTTACCGACGAGGCAAAGGTTTCCAGGGCTTTTACAGGAAGCGGCCAGAGCAGTTTGGGATACAGGGCGGCTACATCCGCTCCGATCTGTTGGAACCGCTGCACGGCCTCGCGCACCGACCCTTGGGTGGATCCCCAACTGACAATGCCCACCTTGGCATGAGCGGGACCTTCCCGCTCCATGGGAAGAAAGTCTTCTTCGAGGGTGTCGAGCTTTCCGAATCGTTTATCCGTCATGATCGTATGTCCCTGAGGGCTGTAGCCGGGCGAACCTGTTTCCGTATGTTCAAGACCTGTGGCGATATATTCCCCGCCGGACTGACCTGGAACAGCCATGGGGGAAATTCCATCATGAGTCACTTGGTAACGGGCATAAGAAGATCGCGCTGAATCATACAGGATCCGATTGGTAATCCGAATTTCAGGAAGGTTGGGCCTGGAAACGGTCTGACTCCTCCGGCTCAAAGAGGCATCGCTTAATAAGATGACCGGGACCTGGTATCGTTCGGCCAAGTTGAAGGCCTCGATCGTCAGATAAAGGCAATCACGGACATCCGCGGCGGCCAAAACAATCTTCGGCAGATCGCCATGGCTCCCGAAGGCTGCCGCGAAAAGATCGGACTGCTCATGTTGGGTCGCACCCCCGTTACCGGGCCCGACCCGCTGCACATCCACGATGACGATCGGGATCTCCGCCGTCCCGGCAAAACCGATACATTCCTGCATTAAATCCAGGCCGGGCCCCGACGTACAGGTCATCGCCTTGGCTCCCGCATAGGAAGCTCCAATCGTCAGAGCGGCCGATTCGATCGGATCCTCCGCCTGAATAACCGATCCGCCAAGTCCGGGTAGATACCTTGAGAACCAGTCGCCGATGGTCGTGGCGGGTGTAATCGGATAAGAAGAATAAAAACGACAGCCCGCGAGCAACGCCCCAAGACCGATCGCCTCATTTCCATTCAACAATAAGAAATCGTCCTTTCGTTTTTCCAGCGGAATTTGATACGGATCCTGCTTGCGGATTTGTTCCGCGGCATAGATGAAACCCGCTTCAAGGGCTTTAAGATTCATCCGGAGCATCGAAGGATCCTTCTTTGAAAATCGCTTGCGGATCTGATCCTGCAGTACGTTCATCGGGATCGAAAAAAGCTGTGCCACAGCACCCAAAGCCACCATGTTCTTTAAGATGGGGTTTCCCAAACTTTCGCTGATATCCATCATGGGAATGGGGTAAAGGATCACGCCGCTCAGTCCCTCCGGTCGGGTGTCTTCATGATCGTAAATCAACACACATCCCGGGGAAAGCTTATCCTTGTTAGTCCGATAACCTCGATCACTGAGGGCCACAAGAATATCCAGCCGGTCCCCTTGAGATGGAACAGGAAGAGGGGAGGCGGTGAGCTGGAACATGACATCGCCCCCCTTGATTTCCGAGGTAAACGTCGATTCAGTCAAAACATTAAGACCAATTTGGGCAACGGCTCTATCGAGCAACTCTCCGATGGTAATAACACCCTGGCCCCCTTCTCCCGCTATGCGGATGATACGGTCTTCCCGTTCCATGGCTGCTCTCATAAAATGAAACATCTACATCCTCATGGGCACAAGAAAGGGGCAATCGTGGCAAGAATTAAACCAACCCTGCCCCCTTCTTTTAACGAAACTCATTTCTTAAACCGAGCATTCTACCGTCACGGCTTCTGTGGCGATCCCGGTTTCGGCGGGCCCCCGGGTTGTGGGCTTCCTGGTTTTGGAGATCCCGGCTGTGGCCCTCCACCCGGTTTCGCCGGACCTCCGCCGGGCTGTGGGCTACCCGGTTTTGGCCCCGTAGGCGGCGGACTTCCGGGCCGCACTGGAGTAGCGAGGCTTTTTATTCCAGGATGATCCTGACGTACCATTTTCCATCACCTCCTTATCGTGCTTTCTGTTTGGTCCAACCCCAAGCGTTCTTGCTTAACGACTTTTTATTCTTTGATTCATCAAAGACAATCCGTCTCTCTATAATGGCTCGGATCCTCTGCTTCCGGATCTTCAACAGGCATCCGTGGCAGATCCATTGTCGCTCGGTCGGATCAAAATAGAGAACGGCCTGCCAGCTGCAGCGACTGCATGTTAGCGGAATGGCCCATGCAACGCCGGTGGCCTTTTCCACGCTATGGTCATAGGCGTCCATCTTGGAGCTTTATGGCAACGGGTCAGTCAATTCCCATTCTTCGGCTCGGAATCCTTTTCCATGGACCGTTTTCCGGCCTCCGGCTGCTTTTGCTCTTCTTTCACTTTGTCTTGGGTATTGTCATTTATTTTTTTGGGGACGTCTTTGCCTTTCTTGTAGTGCATAGCCATGCTTTCTTTCCTGACTCCAGCGAAATAAAAACGGCATGCCCCTTACTTCCTTCAAATGTGCCCTCGGAGCACGCACACACCTTGCGAAATCCCCCGGACACAGACTCACGGGTCGAGGAAGCAAGAGTTCACAAGGATAAGAACGCTTCTATATTATTTTTTTGCTTTTCTTGGAAGCACCCTTTTTTGGAGGTACAGATTTGGCTTTCAAGGCCTCATTTTCTTTCTTCAAGGACGCATTCTCCGTTGTGAGGGCCGTTATCTTTGACTTTAGATCTTCGTTTTCCGTTGTCAGGTTTTTGACTTGCTGATTTAAACCGGTATTTTCTTTCTTCAACTGTTCATTCTCGGCTTTGAGACCACATCCGGACAAGGTTATCAGGCTTACAATCAAGAACCCGCCCAAGATTGACCTCAAACCTTTTTTGCTATTCATGATTCGTCTCCTCTTTTTTTAAGATTGATTTTACGTCCTGCTTGATGCGTCCTTGCTTACTATTGTCACCATGAATGAGCCGTTTGATTTCGAGTTTTCGATTGCAGGCCGGGCATAAGGATTTCTTTGTCAACGGATCATAGTTCAACGAGGGGGCATCCTGCATACATCGCTCACATCGTTCTGCCGACTTGCTATTTTTTACTTTACGACCCTCAGGCCGTTTGCCCAACATTTTTTACCTTGCGCACACCCGTTGGCGCCACGCTTTCAGTTGCAATCCTCGTTCTTCCATGATCCAGCTGCGGCATGCGATACAGACCGCTTGTTTAGAATCGGGCGAAGCCCCAAGGAAAATGTGATTTCCTTCCCGCAGCGCGGGCAACGCAACTCGAGCCGTTTCCATTTCATCTTGCTTCTTGTTTCGACGTGACCGGTTTTCTCCGAGCTTCCATTTGAGGTAAAATTTCCCGCAAGGCTCCTCGAGCCGCAAGGTGGTTGGAGTCGATCGCAATCACATTCTTCAATTGGACGATGGCCTCTTCGAATCGCCCCAATCGAGCCAACAGGACGCCCAGCTTATACCTGGCTTCGGTGCCGCGTGGATTGAGTTCAATCTGTTTTCTATACCACTGCAACCGCAAACCCTGTTCCCCATTATTATTATTCGCGGCTTTCGTATTCAGGCTATCCATCATGACGATCATTTCCATTACATTATCTTCCCACCAAAAACGGCCGACACTCTGCGCGAACTCCCCAAAAGCCTACCATATTAATGCATCATGTTGCAAATAGTTATTTGTTGCATTTAAAAGGCGCTTCGTGTAGCATCAAGGGCAGCCGACGTCCACCCAACAAACGCACCCGAGGCAGAGGCATCCCATGAGGAAGCACAAAGACCTGCTTGCCGTTTTGCGCCATAACCGCCAGCGTGTTACCCCGGCGCGACGGTTCCTGCTTCAACTCTTCATCGACAACCACAGCCGCTCACTCTCGCTTCCCGAGATCCAGGCGCATCTTCAAGATCGGCTCCCGGGGATCAACCGGTCAAGCATCTACCGCAATCTGGAGATGCTGAAGGCGCTCAGCATTATTCAAGAGCTGCGTGTTGTCCGCAAAGGCCGTCGCTATCAGTTTGTATTCGAACGCCCGGTACACCACTTCATCATCTGTAAGGCCTGCGGCAAAGTGAGCAAGGGCAAGCGCGGTTTCTTCGAACAGGTCGAGCGCTCGCTTCAAGACATTCACGATTTCAAGAAGGCGAACCTGTCGGTCACCTTTTATGGGTTCTGCAGTCGTTGCCGGGTCGGTTGAAGCGGTAAAAGGAGGTCGATCTCCCGAACCGCATTCTTGATAAAAACCCACCACTGTGTTAATTTAAAAGCCCTGACAAACCATGTAGTACGAGAACTTCAATGACGAAAGAGACGACGCCACAGCAGCCCGAGGTCTACAGTCCCCAAGCGATCGAACCGGCATGGCAGCAGCGGTGGGAGGCAGGCAAAGCCTTTCGCGTCATGAAAGATCCGAACCGGCCGAAGTACTACTGCCTCGTGATGTTCCCCTACCCGTCCGGCCGGATTCATATGGGCCACGTCCGCAATTACGTGATCGGCGACGTCGTCGCACGATACAAAAGCATGCGAGGCTTGAACGTACTGCACCCGATGGGCTGGGACGCGTTCGGTCTGCCGGCCGAGAACGCCGCGATCGAACGGGGCGTTCACCCGTCCAAATGGACGAAGGAAAACATCGCCACCATGCGCACACAGCTCAAGCGGATGGGCCTCTCCTACAACTGGGAACGCGAGGTGGCGACCTGTGATCCGGACTATTACAAATGGAACCAGTGGTTCTTCCTCAAGATGTACGAGCGCGGGCTGGCCTACAAAAAAATGTCCTCGGTCAACTGGTGCCCGTCCTGCGAGACGGTCCTGGCCAACGAGCAGGTGATCGACGGAGCCTGCTGGCGATGCGGCAGCACCGTCGTCCAGAAGGAGCTTGAGCAGTGGTTTTTCAAGATCACGGCCTACGCCGAGGAGTTGCTTTCGGAATGCGACCGTTTGACCGGATGGCCCGAACGGGTTCTAACGATGCAGCGAAACTGGATCGGAAAGAGCATCGGCGTCGAGGTGGACTTCCCGCTGGCAGGCAATTCCAACAAGCCGATCCGGATCTTTACGACCCGACAGGACACGCTGTTCGGCGCGACCTTCGTGACAGTTGCGCCGGAGCATCCGATGGTCGAGGAGATCCTCCGAGGGAAAAAGGAAGCGGCCGCCGTCCGGAAATTCGTAGAACGGATCAAGAAACAGGACAGGACGGTTCGGATCGCGGAAGATATTGAGAAAGAGGGGACCTTCACCGGCGCCCATGCGATCAATCCGATGACGAAGGAACGCGTCCCGATCTGGATCGGCAATTTCGTCCTCATGGAATACGGCACCGGCGCGATCATGTGCGTGCCGGCACATGACCAGCGCGATTTCGAGTTTGCGAAAAAATACGGGATCCCCGTCCGGGTCGTGATCCAAAACCCGGAGGGCACCCTCCGGTCGGAAGACCTGTCCGCCGCTTATGTCGAGGAGGCCGGAACGCTGGTGGACTCTGGGAAATTCTCCGGCCTGATTCCCCGGGAGGCGCAGGAGAAGATCGCGGGCTTTATCGAATCCGAAAAACTCGGCGCGCGCAGGATCAATTACAAACTCCGCGACTGGGGCATCTCCCGGCAACGGTACTGGGGCACACCCATTCCGATCGTCTATTGCAAAACATGCGGAACGGTTCCGGTCCCCTACGACGACCTGCCCGTCACGCTGCCGCAGGACGTTGCCTTTACGGGGAAAGGCGGCTCGCCGCTTGCGGCGGACAAAAACTTTCTGAACGTGAAATGCCCAAAATGCAAAGGCTCCGCGCGTCGGGAGACCGACACGATGGACACCTTCGTCGATTCCTCGTGGTACTTCCTCCGGTATCTCTCGCCCCGACTCGATTCGGCCCCGTTCGATCACCAGGAAGCCGACTATTGGATGCCGGTGGACCAATACATCGGCGGGATCGAGCATGCGGTGCTTCATCTGCTCTACGCCCGTTTCTTCACCAAAGTCATCCGCGACCTGGGGCTCGTGAAAATCAACGAGCCTTTCACGAACCTCCTGACGCAGGGGATGGTTTGCATGGAGACCTACCGGTGCGAAGAACACGGCTGGCTGTTTCCCGGAGAAGTAATTGGCTCGGAGAAAGAAGGTTGGCGCTGCCCGCATTGCAGCCGGCCGGTCGATCGGGGCCGCGTCGAGAAGATGTCCAAATCCAAGAAGAACATCGTGGATCCCGAACAACTCATCGCGAAATACGGCGCGGACACGGCCCGGCTGTTTTCACTCTTCGCCGCGCCTCCGGAAAAAGACCTCGAATGGAACGACGCGGGCGTCGAAGGCGCTTCGCGGTTCTTAAACCGCGTCTGGCGATTGGTGACAAACCATGCGACTACAAAGGCATCTACTCAGGTGGTTAGGAGGCATATTGATCTCGATTTGCCCGTCAGCCCACAAGAGGCCGCACTTCGTCACATGACGCACCGGACGATCAAAAAGGTGACAGAAGACCTCGACCGGAGTTTCCAGTTCAACACGGCTATCGCCGCTCTGATGGAGTTCTACAACACGATCACCGAATGGGAACGCGAAGGCGGCCCACCGGGCGATCATACCGCGATGGACGAGGCGCTCCGGACCCTTGTCATCCTGCTCTCTCCTTTCGCCCCGCACATCGCCGAAGAGCTCTGGAAGCGGCTCGGCCACGCCGACAGCGTCTTCCGGCAGCCCTGGCCGAAATGGAACGAGGGGTATCTGAAAACCGACGAGGTCACGATCGTGCTCCAGATCAACGGGAAACTCCGAAGCCAGATCCTCGTCCCGGCCGATCTCGACGAGGAGGGCGTCCGGAACCGGGCATTGGCCGACGGAAAGATCATGGATTGGATGAAGGGACAGGCTCCGAAGAAGGTGATTTACGTCAAAGGGAAATTGGTGAATATCGTCCTATGAAATATTTATTTTTTCTCCTCACCCCTTACGCCTTACTCCTCACGGTTCTCGCCGGCTGCGGCTACCACCTGTCCGGAAGCAACCGGCTTCCGTCCGATATCGAGACGATCGCCGTTCCTGTTTTTCATAACAATACGTTCGAGCCCACGCTGGAGAATGCCGTGACCACGGCCGTGAAACAAGAGTTTTTGACGAACAGCCGTCTGAAGGTCGTGAACGATCCGGATCAGGCCGATCTCGTCGTCAAGGGGACGATCGTCTCTTACGGTCTCACGCCCCTTTCGTTCGACAGCACCCGGACCGTGGTGCTGGAGTACCGGGTTCACATCCGGGCCGTGGTCTCGGTCGAAGCCCCCCGCACGCAGAAGGTCTTCTGGAAGGATCCCGGAATGGAAGCGGTTGCGGAATACCTCGTCAACCCCGATACGGCCGCGAACCGGGTGGCGGAGGACCACGCGATTGCGGAAGCCAGCAAACAGTTCGCCGAAAACGTCGTCCACCGCGTCCTGGAAGGATTTTGATGCCCTCCCGTCACGGCGTGCTAAGCTACCACGACTTCGTCCATGCGCTGGAACGCGGAACCGTCGCCCCGGTCTATCTCTTCACCGGCGAGGAGGAATTCCTGATCCAGGCCGCGATGGACCGGCTGGTCCGCGCCGTCGTCGATCCCGCGACGAAGGATTTCAATTATACCGTTTTGGACGGAGAATCGTCTTCGGCCGACGTCATCCTGACGGCCGTGGAAAGCCTCCCGGCTTTTGCCGAGCGGCGACTGGTCGTGCTCAAGAACACCGATCAACTCCCGGCGGGCGAGGCCAACCGCCTCGTGGCCTATCTCAAGAACCCTTCCCCGACCACCTGCTTCGTCTGCGTTGCGCCGAAGTTCGACGCGCGGCGGTCGTTTTTTCAAGCGTTAAAAACCCAAGCCACCGTCATGGACAGCCGGCCCCTCTCGGATTCGCAGGTCACGGCCTGGCTCAACGCCCAGGCCAAATCCATGGGCCGCGACATTTCAGAGGACGCCGTTCTTTTCTTGAAGGAACAGGTCGGACGCGATCTATTTCCGCTTCAGAACGAACTGACGAAGGCCGTCCTCGGCAGCGACAATCAAAAGACGATCGAGCTGGAGGACGTGCAGCGGGCCTGCAGCGCCTCGGGCGAGGCCTCGGTGTACGACCTGTTAGACGCCCTGGCCCGGCGTCACCTGGAATCCTCGATTCGGACGCTGACGCGCCTATTCGACGAAGGTGAACCCCCGCTGAAGATCTTATCGACGGTCGGGTACCGGTTTCGGCTGGTCTGGAAAGTGAAACGCGCGATGCAGGCCGGCCATTCCGACGCGGCCCTGATGCGGATGTTCGGACTGGGTCAATGGGCCGCGACATCCGTGATCGCCGCAGCCAAGGCCTACCCGGAAAAGGATCTGCGCTGGGCCTTTCAGCGTTTCATCGAAACGGACGCCGGCCTCAAAGGAGGCGCGCTGTCCCCCAAACTGCTCTTGGAGCTGCTGGTCTTCGATCTCTGTTCCGGAAAGCAGAAAGGGCTACGCCGATTTCTGGGTCGGCAACCCCTTCTTTACCTTTGAGGTCAGGCGGGAGATCTTGCGGGAAGCGGTGTTCCGGTGCAGGATGCCTTTCGTGACGGCGCGGTCGAAGGCCGAGGTGGCCTTGTCCAAAAGGGCCTTCGCCTCATCCAGTTTTTTGGAAGCCATCGCGGCGTTCATTTTTTTGACGAGTGTTTTCAACGAGGACAGCACGAGCTGGTTTCGGGTGTGGCGCTTTTTCGATTTTCGTGCCTGTTTGATTGCGGACGCGTGATCAGCCATTTAAACTCCTTGTCGTACCCATGATTTTGTGTTCAGTTTCATCCAAAGTGGTACTTTTTATCATGAGCGCGTTGTGATTGTCAAGGAATTTATCCGGATTCGCCCCTTATATGAATGAACCCCATTTGACCCAAGAACGCCGACAGATCGCCAAGGCCGCCGGATTGATCGGCCTGGCCACCTTTTCCAGCCGGATCATGGGCTTTGTCCGGGACATGATCCTGGCCCGGCTCTTCGGGGCCGGCATGGCGGC
>JACQBZ010000004.1 GCA_016194285.1 Nitrospirota bacterium
TCGGCCAAAATCTCCCGGTAAACCGGGATCAGGTTTCCCTGTTTCGTTTTTCGGATGAATTCGTCCAGCGTGGGATGATACGAGGGCCCGGGCGGGACGGATCTGCGAGATTTCTGTTTCATGGAATCAGGAGGCCGCCTCCCGCTTGCTCAGGAGATAACCGACCAGCTGATCGATCCGTTCCACCAATTTTGCCGAATCGGAATCGCTCCCCTTATTGACATAGCTCGCGGGGCTGAAAAGGGAAAGTTGCTGTTTCAAGGCCTCATCGCACTTTCGCGCCGAAAAAAAGAGGATCGGGACTTTGGACGTCCGGTACTTTCCCTCGACCGCGCGCATCACGCGGGCCGCCGTGATCCCGTCCATGACCGGCATCTCGAGATCCAGAATCACCAGATCGACCGGAAGGTTTTCGGTCAATCGTTTCGTAAACGAGGCGACGCATTCCTGACCGTTCACGGCCGTGACGACCGACCGGGCCAGTTGCTGTTTCAGCAGCGTCCCCTTGAGAAGGTCACGGGTCAGCTCCGCGTCGTCCGCCGTCAGGACGCACTCGGCCATCGTCTTCTCTTCGTCCATCGCGACATCCAGAACAAACCCGCAATAAACGCAGGTCTGCTCCAATTTCCCGTCCCGCGTAATCGTATTGACCGGAACCTTTTCGCCGCAACAGAGACAGTATTTAGTCACATCCGCCATCGGAATTCAGACTACCACAGCCGATCAGGGGAGTCAATGAAACGAGAGGAGGGTTTTGCAAGCTCAAACGGGATTATTCAGGCGGCCCTGTCTAGCCGTACGATAACCAGAAAGGATCTACTTCCGCCGGCCGAACCTCAAAGGATGAGCAAGAATCTTGACGACGCCGGGAGGGCATGTTATAAGAATAACACACCGTCAAAAAACCTCACTCCCCCGGAGGATCCCGCTATGAAGGAACTGCTCGGAAAACCCGGATTTCTCGCGGCCCATGGCACGCTGGGAGCGGACCTGAGCTTTCTCATGGCTCTGGCCTTCACGATCCTCTTTCTCATCGGCTGGAGAATGGGAAAGAAAAAACAGGGAAACCGACATCATGCCCTGACCCTCGGGGCGATGGTCAGCATGCTGGCCTATTTTACCGTTTACTATCTGGCGCGCGGACTCGGGGCGCTGGCGACGGAGGGGAAGGAAGGCTTCGGAGGGCCGGCGTGGCTTTACAGCTATCTCTTCACGCCGCTTCTGACGATCCATATCACGGTGGTGAGCATCGGGCTGGTCCTCGCGGTCTATATGATCGTGCTGGGATTCCGCGTCGCCGTGCGGAAGAACGGTCACCGGACACTGCAGGCCGGCCCCCTGTCGATGAGCATGGGCGCCTTTTATAAAATTCTCGGCGGCGCGTTTGCGCTCTTCGCCGTTATCGGATTGATCCGGTGGCACAGCTTCGCCCGTCTCAAGGTCTATATTGCTGGCTTTCTGCTGGTGGCGGTCGTCCTGTTGATTGAGAAAGGGATTGAACGGTGGTTCCCCGACGGCGAACGGCGTCATCGAACGATCGGCACTTTTACGATGGTGCTGTTCGTGATTGGCTGATCTGCCGTCTCGATCTCACCGAAAACGCTTCAACGTGACCTTAATGCCGTGTTTGGCAAAACATTTCTCGAAGGCCGAAAACTGAGACCTCAAGATGTTCACGGTCGAGACATAGCCGTAATTAAGAATCTCCAGGCGGGCCGCCAGATTGATGACGTTGTACAAAAACATCAGTGCGTCCGACGAATCGGGCTGGATCAGGAGGAAATCCTTGCCGGGATGCTCGGCCTGGTACCGTTTCAATCCCAGATAGATCCGGGTGGCGGTGCTGATTCGGTTGCCCTGATCAAAGATATACGACATCCCCTTTTCCTTCAGGCCGCCGCAATAACCATAAAAGGTGGGCAGACAAACCTTGGTCCGGTCATTGACGATGTGAACAATGGGGTTGATCACGAAAACCAGAGAGGCTCCGTGATTGATGGCGATATCCATATAGGCGACGCGACCCACGCCGCCGTCGATGTAGTCCCGCCCTTTAATCTGAACCGGCTGAAAGACAATCGGGACCGCGGAAGAGGCCGTGACGGCCAGCGAGATGGGGACGTCCGCGAACTCGCCCTCGCCGAAAACGTCGTATCGGCCTAAATCAACGTCCACGGCCGGTATGTAGAGCTCCCGTTTAAGCTTCCGGAAGTCGTTGGTGTAACCGGGCTGGGACAAAAACGCCCCCAGGTAATCATCAAAATTGCGCAGCGTGAAGATTCCGGACGGGAGATATTCCTCGAAGAGGTGAACCAGATCGATCATGGAAAACCACTTCCGGTTTCGCCACAGATAACTCATCATCGGTCCCAGCGACCGAATCAGTTTCTTAAACACCTGCCACGTTTCCTGATAGCCGAAACTGTAAATATCGTTGCTCTTGAAATTAAACGGGCTGTCTTTATTTTCCCGAATCGCCCCAAAGATCTCGATGGGTTTGACTTGATTGGCGATCAGGGCGGCCACGCCCGCCCCGGCGCTGGTTCCGACGTAAATATTAAAGTCATTGACGGTAAAACCGTCATCAAAGAACTCGTCCAGGGCGGAGAGGCATCCGACTTCATACATCCATCCGGGAAAACCTCCACCGGCCAGAATCAGCGCCATTTTTCCTTCCCGCGAGGGGGAACGCAATGGGTTGAGATCGTTTTTGTCGTTCACATGGACTCCATCCATCGCTGAGCCATCCGTTACGCGTCCTGAAATTTGGCCGGACGTTTCTGCAGGAATGCGGTGAGGCCTTCTTTCATGTCGGCTGTCTCGCAAAGCGACCCGAATAATTTCGATTCCAATTCCAGTCCGGAGGCCAGGGATTGCATTTGTCCTTCCATAACCGCCGTCAGCGCCGCACGCACCGCCACTTGACCCATCCCGGCGATTTTTTTGGCCACCGCGCGGGCCCGATTCAGGACCTCGGCATCCGAAACTACTTCATTGACCAGTCCGATTTCACGGCCCTCTTCGGCCTTGATTCGATCACCCGTTAGGATCAGTTCCAGCGCCTTTGCCGTCCCCACCAGCCGGGGTAACCGCTGGGTTCCGCCGAAACCGGGCATAATTCCGAGGGTGATCTCGGGAAGTCCCAGCCGGACGCGGTCGCCCGCAATCCGGAGATGGCATGCCATTGCCAGTTCCAGTCCGCCACCGAGGCAAAACAGGCCGTTCAGGGCCGCAACGATGGGTTTGTTCATCCGCTCGATTCGATTCATGATCGCTTGGCCGCGAGCGGTGAGCTGCTGACCCCGCTTCGCGGAATCAATATCGGCAATCTCTTTAATATCGGCGCCCGCTGCGAAGATCTTTCCGGCCCCGGTGATCACGACCGCTTTCGCCTCCGCCTTTCGGCCCAACTCCTCGATGACCTGGTCCAGCTCCTCCAGCAGGGCGCTGCTCAGGGCATTGGCCGGGGGATTGTCCAGCGTCACGGTCGCCACACCGTTTTCAATTTCATATCGGATATATTGTCGCGACACCGGCATCCTCTAATAAGTGAAAAATCCCCGTTTGGACTTCAGACCCACACATCCCGCTCCCACCATCCGTTTGATGATCGGTGCCGGCCAAAAGCGCGGACCGAGCTCTGCGGCATGTCGTTGAAGCTCCTTTAAGAGCACATCCAGTCCCACCTGATCGGCATAATGAAGCGGGCCCCCCTTCTCGTGCGGAAAACCCGTTCCGAAAACCATCGCCAGGTCCAGATCACCGGCCGTGGCCGTTCCTTCCTGAAGGCAGATCGCCGCCTCGTTGATCATCAGGAGAAGCAGCCGTTCGGGAGCAAACCCCGTTCCGACGATGCCGGTATCTTTACGGACTTTTTGAAGGATTTTAGTCATCTGCTCATCTTTCTCGCCGTCGTACCGATAGACCCCCGCGCCGCTCTTCCTTCCGAAACGCTTCGCCATGACCATCTCGGGAAGAATCCCGGCCACCGCCATGCGGGGGCCGTAGGCATCATAGAGGATATTCGAAACTTTTTCGGCGATATCGATGCCGATCATATCCAGCAGAGTGAAGGGGCCCATCGGCATGCCAAAGGCCTTCATCGCCTCATCAATCTCGTTCGGTGAGGCCGTCCCTTCCTGCAGGGCGAGCGCGGCCTCGTTTAAGTAGGGCATGAGCAGTCGGTTCACGACAAATCCGGGACACTCCCGGACACGGATCGGGGTTTTTCCCAGCCTTTCGGACAGCGCGACGACGTCATGGACGGTCTCTGAAGAAGTATCCAGGCCCGGAATCACCTCGACCAGCTTCATGGCGTACACCGGATTAAAAAAATGCATGCCAATGACCTGTTTGGGTCGGCGGGTGACCGATCCGATCGCCGAAATCGACAGGGAGGAGGTGTTCGAGGCCAGCACCGTCCGCGGAGGACAGGCGGCGTCCAGCGCCGTGAAGACTTTTCGCTTCACATCCATCTCTTCAAAAACCGCTTCGATGACGATGTCCACCTCACCGAGTCCGCCATAATTCGAGGCCCCGACGACCAAGGCTATTTTCTGCTCCGCCTCGGCGGCTTTCATCCTGCCTTTATCCACGCGGGCCTGATAAATCTTCCGGATCGCCTCCAGGCCGCGCCCGACGCTCTCCTCATGAAGATCCATGAGAGTCACGGGAATCCCGGCGTGACTGATCACCTGGGCGATCTGCGCCCCCATGGTTCCCGCACCGATCACGGCCGCTTTTTTCACGTTCATGGAATTCTCCAACGGATTCTTTTTGTCGGGGCTCGCGTTGCTCCCTGCCTGCCGGCCGGCAGGGCTGGGGATCTACTTCCGCTCCAGAACCATCGCAGCGCCAAGTCCCCCGCCCACGCACATGCTGGCGACGCCGAGCGAAAGGTCCCGCCGTTTCATTTCACGCAACAACGTCAAAACCAGGCGGGCTCCGGTCATTCCGACCGGGTGGCCCAGGGCGATCGCCCCGCCGTTGACGTTGACGATCTCGCGGTCCAGCTTCAGCACCCGCTCCACCGCCAGATACTGCGCCGCGAACGCCTCATTGATCTCGAAGAGCTGAATATCCCGAAGATTTAATTTGGATTTTCTTAGGTTGGCTTTTTCAACGGCCTTTGGAATCGCCACGGCCGGTCCGATGCCCATCCGCTGGGGCTCCACGCCGACGAAGGCATAGGATCGCACATACCCCAACGGTTCATAGTTCAGTGCGCGGGCCTTCTCGGCCGACATGACGAGCAGCGCCGCCGCTCCGTCATTCAAGGGACAGGCATTGCCGGCCGTGACCGTCCCGCCCTCCTTAAAAATCGGAGGATACTGCGACAACCGCGTGTCGTCTAAATTCGGGTCGGGAGCCTCATCGTGCGCGAACGAAGACGGCGCAGTCCGATGCCGGGAGCCGGTTCGGTTAAGGGTGACGGGCAGGATTTCATCCCCGAATTTATTTTCTTTAACGGCCCGAACCGCCCGCCGGTGGCTTTCCAGCGCGTAGGCGTCCTGCTC
Organism: Nitrospirota bacterium; assembly: GCA_016194285.1. GTDB lineage: Bacteria > Nitrospirota > Nitrospiria > JACQBZ01 > JACQBZ01 > JACQBZ01. The sequence continues at coordinate 5,517 of JACQBZ010000004.1, forward strand.
TCCCCGCGTGATCTTAAATTCCTCGGCCAGATTTTCGGCCGTCTGACCCATCACCTGACCGCAGAAGCCGTCCGTCAGCCCCTCCCAGACGCTGTCGATCACCTCCCCGTGCCGAAGCCGCTTTCCCCATCGCATGTGCCGGATGATGTACGGAGCCAGGCTCATGTTCTCGATTCCGCCCCCGATCTGGACGTCGGCGTCCCCGCATTGAATATTCTGAAAGGCGTTGACGACGGATTGAAGACCGGAGGAGCAGTTTCGTTGAACGGTGTAGGCCGGAATAGGAATGGGAAGACCCGCCATCAGACTCACGACCCGTGCCAGATTGGTCGCATCGCTGTTTTGCAGGACGCAACCGAAGATCACCTCGTCAATCAAATGGGGGTCCAGATGCGTTCGGTGGAGAAGTCCCTGGACGACCTGCCGTCCGAGTTCGTGGTTCGTCACATCCTTGATCGCTCCGCCGAAATTTCCGATGGGGGTTCGGACACCGTCCACGATAACGACTTCTTTCACCGGCGGACCTCTGATTCCTTCTTGCTCAGCTCTTCTTCAAGAAGAATGCGTCTTAAGACTTTGCCCACCATCGTCTTGGGCAGATCTTTGCGGAATTCGATCCACTTCGGAACCTTGAACTTGGCCAACTCCTTTCGGCAGTAGTCCAGGATCTCTCCCTCCGTCGCATGCTCGTGTTCCTTCAGCACGACGTAGGCCTTGATCACCTCGACGCTGAAGGTGTCCGGGATTCCGACGACCACGGCTTCTTTAATTTTCGGATGGCGAAACAGGACCTCTTCCACCTCCCGGGGATAGACATTTTCGCCGCGTGTCTTGATCATGTCTTTTTTCCGGTCCACGATGTAGAAGTAACCGTCCTCGTCCATTCGGGCCATGTCGCCGGTAAAAAGCCATCCGTCCCGCACGACCAGCTTCGTTTCCTCCTCCTTGTTCCGGTAGCCCTGCATCACCTGGGGTCCGCGGATCACCAGCTCCCCAGTTTCCCCGATCGGCAACTCCCGTTGACCGGTCTCCTGATCCATGATTTTGGCATCCGTATCCGGAAAAGGCAGGCCGATGGAGCCTTTCTTCCGGCGGCCATTGATCGGCGTGCAGTGGGTCACGGGCGAGGCCTCGCTTAATCCGTATCCCTCGACCAGTTTACCGCCGGTTAATTCTTCGAAGCGGTCCTGAACCTCTCCATGAAGCGGTCCCGCGCCGCTGATGCAGATCCGTATCGACGAAAGGTCAAATCGGCTGATGTGAGGATAACTGTTAATGGCCACATACATCGCCTGAACGCCCATGAAGATGGTGACCCGGTGCCGGACGATCGTCTTGAGGACGTCTTCCGTCTTGAAGCGGGGTAGAAGAACCAGGCAGGCGCCGGTCATGAGGCCGAGATTCATACAGGTGCTCAGACCGTAGACATGAAAGAAAGGAACCACGCCGAGAAACACTTCCTCCCCGTCCCGGAGCGTGGGCATCCAGTGTCGGCATTGCACGGTGTTGGCCACCAGATTATTGTGGCTTAACATGACGCCCTTCGGGACGCCCGTGGTCCCTCCGGTATATTGAAGAAGAGCGGTATCATCCGGTTTGACCGGAACGATCGGCTGCACGGCTTCCGATCGTTTAAGAATTTTCCGGAAGTCGTAAATCGGCGGTTTCTGGGGAACCCGAACCCACTGTCCCTCTTTCATTGCTTTCAAGGGATAGAACAACCGGAGCAGCGAGGGCAGAAAATCTCCGGCGCCGGTGAGAATAATCCGTTTGAGAGGAACCCGGTGTTGGATCCGGGATATCTTTTCGTAAAACAAATCCAGCGCAAGGATCGTCTCGGCCCCGGAATCATTGAGTTGATGTTCCAGTTCCCGTTCCACATAGAGCGGGTTCGTCTGAACCACGACCGCGCCGGCCTTCAAGGCGCCGAAGTAGCCGATGACGCACTGGGGAACATTGGGAAGCATAATCGCCACGCGATCTCCCTTCTGGACTCCCAGTTCGATGAGGGCGTTCGCCAGCTTGTTGCTCAATAAATCGAGCTGTTCGTAGGTAATGGTCCTGCCGTAATAGGCCAGTGCGGGGCGTTTTGGAAATCGTCGGACGGTTTCGAATAGAAGCTGCGGAAGCGGAATGTTCGGATAATTGATGCTCGCCGGTACACCACGCTCATACGACTTGAGCCAGAGCTTCTGCATCCGCTTCCTCCTGGAAAGAATGACTCCTGCGGAACACGAGATCGACTGTGTTGTTTTCCAACTTTATACCAGAGTGAGCGATTTGTCAAGAAAACCCGACGGTTTCACTATCGGTGCAACGAGCAAAGCAAAACCGGATTACTTCAATATCTTCCCCGTTTTCCGGCTCCAGAGGAGGAGATCCAACTCATCCATGTCGATACCGATCCGGTCCGCAAAGGCCTGCATCTTTCGCTCGATCCGTCGATAACGATCCGGCGACAGCGGTTTGCGGTTTTTTCGAATCAAGCCGAGCTCGCACAGACAATTGAGGATATGTTTATCCAGGATGGCATAGCCTCGGTATCCGATATTTCTTAAAAAATGGCTGGACTCCTTAAACCCGATTCCTTTGATATCCCGGTTGAAGACGAGAAAATTGCGACGATCCTCATGATCCGAAAACGATCGGAGGAGTTCACCGAGTTTAAAACCGTGTTCCTTTTTTAAATAGTCGCGGGCATGGACAATATAGGAAGGCCGCACCCGCCAATATCGAAACCCCCGGCTCAGCCGCTGCTGCAGCGTGGGAAGGTCGGCCTCCAACACAATGTCTTCAATGGCCGCAAGGGTCTTCATCCCCATCTCGGCGCTGGAGTTGGCCGCCAGAATGCAGAAACAGAGTTCCTTGAATATCTCCGACTCTCCTTTTATTAAGCACCTTTGAAATTCTTCCAGTCGGGTCTGAATGGCTCCTTGCTTGCGTCCGTAATCTTTTTTCAACTCTTCAATAATCTGCGATGGAGAGCGTGGCACGGAGGATTCCAAGTCAGACCGGCTCAGGGCTTTGGAGCGGCGTCTCTTGCGCATCGGAAACCGACATCTTCCAGAGCGATATTGGGGGGGAAATACAAACGGTAGGTCGCGCGGGCCTCAACGGCTTCCACCTCTTCCAAAACTTTTCCCGAGAAATGCCCCAGACCCGCCCAAGAATTCCCTCGTGCCACGCGATATCTCTCGCCGAAATCGCCCGAAACGTAGGAGTTGCCCGGGTAGGGTTGGTACCAATCCGCCGTCCATTCCCAGACGTTTCCAATCATGTCGTATGCGCCGAACGGACTTTGACCCCGTGGAAAACTCCCGACGAATGTCGGCCCGGGTTGAAGACCGCCCACATTCGCCCGTCGGGGGTCAAAAAAATAACCCCAGGGATAAATCCAGCCCTCCGGTCCCCGAGCGGTCGCCTCCCATTCCGCCTCGGTGGGCAACCGTTTGCCGAGCCACTGACAATACGCGTCGGCTTCCTCCCAATTCACATAGACCACCGGCAGGCGTTCTTGATCCGGACGGGGTCGGCCATTCGGCCAGTGCGGGAGAACGGGAAAACCCTTGGCCGTCACGAAACGAACATAATCGCCGTTCGTAACCTCATACCGATCGATCAGGAAGGACGAAAGGTGTACGCGATGGGCCGGCGTCGCATCCAGGACCCAGGGCTTTGAAATGCCGGACTCCTCGGCCACGGTTTCCA
>JACQBZ010000023.1 GCA_016194285.1 Nitrospirota bacterium
GCCTGCGGTGACCTTACAGGTAGCGAGTCAAACTCATTTAGAGAAGGTATGGGATCAACTGGTACGGCAACATCATTATCTGGGATATCAAAGGCTATTAGGGCATCGCCTCAAATATCTTGCGTTGATGGGGGACCGGCCAGTTGCGGCCTTATCCTTTAGCGCTCCCGCATTGAAACTGCGCATGCGTGACAAATATATCGGCTGGACTTCCGAGCAGCGGAAAACCTATCTTTGCCGGATTGCCAATAACAGCCGGTTTCTCATCTTCCCCTGGGTGGAAGTGAAGAATCTCGCCTCCCATGTGCTTGCCCTGGCGCTGGCCCGGCTCCCGGGTGATTGGGAAGAGAGGTTTGGGCGGGACTTGTGGCTGGTGGAGACCTTTGTGGATCCTGCGCGGTTCAAAGGGACGAGCTACCGAGCGGCGAATTGGCAATTCATCGGCCAGACATCCGGCAGCGGCAAACAAGGAATTGGCTATGTGTATCACGGTTCCATCAAGGAGGTCTATGCTTATGAGTTAGAGCCTCGCTTCCGGGAAAAGATCGGATGCGAAAAAAAATCTTACAGCCTCTTTCACCGTCCTTCACCCTCAATTCAGAAAGTGGAGGCGCTGCAAATGATCTTACGACATGCCGGATGGAATCCCGAAATGGTTCCCGGGATGAAGCTTACGGAAACAGATATGGAGTGGATTGCCGAAGAACTCGTGCGGTTTCACGAACAGTTTCGCGATTGTTTTGGGCGGAAGGAGCACCTGCGCCTGGGGCTGGCCTACCTTTCCGGGCTTCTGAGCAACCAGGAGGCCAAATCCGTAGAGCCGATTGCCCTTGAGTTTCTGGATGAAAACGCCGTGAGGCCCCTGCAGCGGTTTATGAAGTCCTACCGCTGGGATCACGAGGCGATGGAGACGAGCCATCACTCCTCGCTTGCGCGGACCATCGCTTCAGAAGAGGGCATGATCACAGTGGATAGCAGCGAGTTTGCCAAAAAGGGAAAAGAATCCGTCGGAGTGGCCCGCCAGTATTGCGGCGCTCTCGGCAAGGTCGATAACTGCCAATCCGGCGTCTTCGTCGGCTACTCCAGCGGAAAGGGTTACGGTCTTTTGACCGGCAGGCTGTATATGCCGGAGAGTTGGTTTAGCAAAGAGCAGGAACAACGACGCAAGGACAACCGGGTTCCGGAAGATAGGGTCTTTCAGACAAAACCGCAAATCGCCAGTGACCTCATTGATCAAATCGACAAGACCAATTTATTCCCGGCCAAATGGGTTGGCTGTGACGCCACCTTCGGGTCCGACTGGGAATTCCTGGAAGCCTTGCCGAAGGAGAAATACTATTTTGCCGGCATTAGATCGAACGCCCGGGTCTTTCTTCATCAACCCCTCGTCGGTCTGCCGCCTTATCAAGGGCACGGTCGCCGACCCTGCAAACCGCGCATCATGAAGGGCGCGGCGTTTACGGTGGGTCATATCGCCAAATCCAAAAGGTGTCTCTGGTCCAGGGAGGTTCTTGCCGAAGGGGCAAAAGGACCCATCCTGGCCGATGTCGCCTGTCTCAGGGTCTATCCGTCCCGTAATGGACTGCCGCGGGAGTCCTCTGTCTGGCTTTTTTTAAGACGCACCGCAGACGGACAAATAAAATATGCCTTCTCGAATGCGCCGGAAGATACGCCTCTTTCCGAGTTGTGCAAAGCAGCCACCATGCGCTGGCCGATAGAGCAATGCTTTCAGGATGGAAAGAGTCAGGTCGGCATGGATCATTATGAACATCGTTCCTGGCCGGCATGGCATCGACATATGATCTACGTCTTCCTTGCGCTCCACTTCCTCCTCCGTCTGCGGATTCGGCTAAAAAAAAACTCCGGCCCTGACGCTGCCGCAAGCGCGGAAACTGGTCGCGGCAGTGTTACCGCACAGAACCCTTACGATCTCACATGCACTGGAAATTGTAAGGTACCATACAAGGAGAAACCATGTTGCCTATCGCTCACATAGGAAAAAGCTGTTGGCTTCAATTGCCAGTGGTTAAAAGATCCGCTGTAGTA
>JACQBZ010000024.1 GCA_016194285.1 Nitrospirota bacterium
GAAGACCAGGAATCTGTGATAGGGTAGATTCAAAAGGAGGTGGACATAGTGATAGAAGAAGATATAAATGAATAGGGAAAAGAGAAGGCAGCCACGCGACAGCGTCAGCGCTGTTTGTGGATCGGGTGCGAGGGGAACACCACCCAGTAAGATCGCCCACCCGGCCACGGAGATTCCGAAGAAGGAGAAAGACAAATGAATGGGGTCCCTGGTGTTTTTCCAAAGGACAAAAAGGGCCAAGGGGAGGCTAGTCAGGGCGGACAAAAATAAGGAATAGACAAGGTAATCATTGTAGAAAGAGTAGCCCATTTCTTAATTTTCTCCAAACATGACCGATCGGTTCCTTCCTCTCGCCTTGGCCCGGTAGAGTGCTTCGTCCGCGCGGCGGATCAGATCCTCCTCGTTAATAGCCTCTTCATTGAATGTGGTTACACCCAGGCTGATGGTTACTCGAACAGGCTTCCTCAAATTCGTCGCCAGATCGGTCTCCTCGACTCTTTTTCGAAGGCGTTCCGCCACGGTTATCGCCCCTTGGGCATCTACCTGGGGAAGGAGAACCAAAAACTCCTCCCCGCCGTAACGCCCGATGACGTCATATTCACGCTTATCAGCGCACAAGACCTTAGCCAGCGATTGGAGAACCGCATCTCCGGCCTGGTGGCCCAGTGCGTCATTGATCTGCTTGAAGTGATCCAAATCGAGCATGATACAGGAGAGAGAACTTCTAAATCGTTGTGCCATCGCCAACTCTTCCCGTAACCTCCGGTTGAGATAGCGTCGATTGGGCAGGCCGGTCAGTTCATCGGTCAGAGACATGTCCACCAGCCGTTTGTTGGCCTCGCTGATATCCGATAACCGCTCCACCTTCTGCTCAAGCCGTTCGGCCAGACGTTTGTTGTGCTCTCGAAGATAGTGGACCTCTTCCTCAGGGCTCAACGTCTCGCGCTTTCCCAGGAGGAACTGCTCGATCTGATCAGGTAAGCGGTCCACGTCAATGGGCTTTTGAAGGTAGCTGTCACACCCTGCCGTCACGGCGCGTTCTTTATCTCCTTTCATGACGCTGGCGGTCAGTGCGATAATCGGGGTCTTTTCTAGGTGCGGAATGCTACGAAGACGTGTCGTTACCTCCCGGCCATCAAGACCCGGCATCATGATGTCTATCAAGATTAAATCCGGCTGTTCGGATTTCGCCTTCCGGATGCCGGAGATTCCATCCTCCGCTTCAAGCACGAGGTACCCTTCTGTTTCCAGAACACGGCGGACGAGCAGGCGGTTCTCGGCATTATCTTCAATATAGAGGATTTTAATCTTTTCCAAGATGTGTCCTCTGTCTTTCTTTTTATACTGTCTGGGTTGCGGTATCCGGTCCGGATGAGGTCGGCCTTGTGTTCACCTGTGATCTGCTCTGATGAATCGTTTGTTCTGGCATGTCGGAGAGCCGGCCGAAAATGACTATTTTCCGGTGAAGCTTCTTGGCCCCCCCGGCCCTGGTGATGATCTCATCATATAAATATAGCGTATTTTCAGGATAATAAGTGAATACCGCAAAAGGCCCGCCATATAGTCCGTTACATATCTCTCATGTTCCGATTCGGCCATCCCGATAATTGGCCACCTACATGATGTAGAATGCGACATTATTTTAACTTATTGAAAAGCAATATTATTTATAAATTATCCCCTGATCAATCGGCTTATCGTGAAGAGGGCACAAAACGTGTATCGGTCAGGAGACGTATTGAGAAGGTCTCTACAACGCTTTCGATTTATACATTTGTGGGGGCATCCTTGGGCGGGTGCCCTTTTTGCGGGGCCGCCTCTACGCTTTCATAGCCCCAATCCGGCGGCGGGCAGGCACGGATGAGGGATTTTCATTAACTAAAGATTTGGGGTCACGAAGCGATACCGACATCCAAGGTCTGACTTCACGGGCATCCAAGAGCCGTTCCCGACTGAAACAAACATCTAACCGGCCTGCCGCTGGACCAGGACCTCGCGCATCTGGTTCTTGAGAAAACAGGAGTTGACGGTGTCAAACCCGGCAAAAAGCTCCTGGATTTCCCTGTTTTCATACATTCGGCGGGGCATGGGATGGAGAACCAGGGGTTCATATTCCAGTTGAGCGGCCCCGAGAATCCGATAACGGACCGGAGGCGGGGAGGAGGAGCGATTGCAGTTAAAGAAGGCGAGGAGGAGCCCCTTCGGCTTTAGGACTTTCGCGATTCCGGCGATGAGTTCCTGCGCCTGTTTCGCGACGAGGTAGTCGAAGATGTCCCAGCAAAAAACGGCGTCAAACAAGGCCGGATTGTACTCCAGAGGCTCCAACGGCGCCGGAGCAGGTTTCTTTTTTTCGCTTTTTGGAGGCAGGGGTGGAGTCGGAATCGGTTTCAAGGAGGTGATCCGATCGTCCACGTAAACCTTAAAGCCTTTCTGGATCAGCCACTCGATGTTTGGGCTGCTCAAGCGTCCCAGATCCAGGACATGCGGCTTCGGAATGCCCGAAAGCATCTGGAGCAATCGCGTGAGATTATTGCTGGGATGGACGCGGCCGCCGTCGGCTTCCCGTATCGGGTTAGGGCTGTCCCTCAGGGTCCCGGCGCGCGACGTGGAAAGATGTAGACCGGGGATCAGCATGGGCCGTCACTTAAGGTTTCACCGCCAGGAGTTCGGGCCGTAAAGCCGGTTTTTCGTCGCGATGGGGTTTGTCCTTTACCGGGGCGGGTTTCCTCTCCATCTCCACGCTCCCCTTGAAGAAGGCCCCGTCCGCGATCACGAGGCGGGGCGCGACGATGTTTCCGCGGAGCTTTCCGGTCTCCCGGATCTCGACCGTTTCCTCGGCGGTCACGTTCCCCTGAACTTCGCCGATAATCGTGACTTTCTTGGCATTGATGTCCGCCTTGATATTTCCGTTGGGTCCGATGGTCAGACTGTTTTCCTTCAACTCGATGTTTCCCTCGACGGTGCCGTCGATGGTCAGGTCTTCATTGCCGGTCAGTTCTCCTTTGATCTGGATGGATTGACCGATGATCGCGACTTGTCCCATTTTCTCCCTCCTTGATTCGGGGTTCTGTTTTACTTGGGTCTGCCCTTCGAATGGACTCCTCGGTTGCAGCGGGCTCTTCTCCTCCGGTTCGTAATTCCAGTTCCACATGTCTTCCTCCTTTCTTTCCTGACGGTTCCGCTTGAGGCGCGAGGCCCCGGTGGACGAATGGACGCCCTGGGTGGTTTATCCGCGGTAAAGTGTGAACCGATTTGGATGTGTGAGAGTACCTTAATCAAAAAAAGGGGACGATGTCAAGTTTTTATGCACATTGAATGTTTGTGAGCCAATGAAGGGGCCTTGGACCCATCGGCCGGTTGCGTCACGAACTCAGGAGCCGGGCGAAAATAGATGCTCGGAAGGGATCGGGTTGGGCAATTCCTCGGTGGTCCCGTAGGCGATGACGATTTCTATATGATCTTCAAGCGCGATGGATCTCGGGTCCCCCGCCGCCGGTTTTCCGTTCACAAACGTCTTGATCCCGTTTTGGGGGTCCTCACAATAAGTGCCGATGCATTTCGACGTCAATCGGACGCCCCAAATATCGAAAAATTGTCCGAGGGTATAGGTCTGAACGGTCGGAGCTTCGATATGGATTTCTCCCGATCCATCGTGCGTATGGATGGGCGAGATGTATCGTTCGACCACGTTGACTCCGATCATGGCGGGGACCGGTACGGATTTTCCGTGAATGAAGATGTCGATATGTTGATGCCCATGCAAGGCCGTCCCTTCTTGAAGCAAGGCGGGCAGGCCGATTATTTTCAACCGGTCGCGAAGAAAGTTGAGCTCCGATTTCCAAGGGGCGTCGCCTAACTGAATTCCGGGAAGGCTCTCGGGATTCACGTTGACATTCGGTTTGGAGGCCGGCTTCGTCGCTCCCGGACGATTCAGGTAGAGGTAGACGACGGCCAATACGACCAATACGCCGATCACAATCGCGATGGTCTTGTTCGACGAACGACTCCCGGAAACCGACTCGGCGGCTTTCCGTTTGGCTTTATCTTTGGTTTTTCTGCTCATGTCGTCGTTATCTCCCGGTTGATCGAACGTCAATCGGGGCCGAAGCCCTCGCGGATTCAGAATGCAGACGGAATCATAACATAATCATTGCGGAGAGTACCATACTGTTTCTCAAGTTTATTCGAAGAATTCATTGAGCAGGTCGCGGGCCTTCTCCTCATCCTCATCCGCCACGA
>JACQBZ010000025.1 GCA_016194285.1 Nitrospirota bacterium
CTATACCGTGAGTAACAATACGTCGATGACGTATGCGATCCCCAGCGATGTCGCGATGCTCGACACCGACCGAAACGGTTATGTTGATCGGCTCTACGTCGGCGATGTGGGCGGGCGGATGTGGCGATTCGATGTCAGCGACCCGAATGTCGGTAACTGGACCGGCCGGATTCTCTTTAAATCGAATGACGCCAGCAGCCATCGAAAGATCCTCTACCGCCCGGACATGACGCGTGAATCCGGCTATTACATTCTCTTCTTTGGGACGGGAGATCGGGAGCATCCCCTCGATGCCACGGCGATCTGCAATGCGGATGGTACCGGCAATTGTGATCGTATCTATGGGGTTAAAGATGTCGATGGTTCGACGGCGATGTTGACCGAATCTGATTTGGTTAATGTCACGGTTGATGATCTTCAAGTCACAGCTTCGGGCACTCAGGTCACGAATGATCTGGCTGATCTGGCTGCCAAGAGCGGCTGGTTTATCGCGCTCAATGCTTTCGGTCCCGGCGAAAAGGTCGTTTCCGCGGCGAGTCTTTTCAATGGGGTGGTCAGCATTTCAACCTTTCAGCCGACGACGTCGGGAACCCCCGATCCTTGCCTTGCGGATGTCGGAATCGGGCGGGTCTATGAAGTGAATTATCTGACGGGCGAGTCGGTTTTCAATTACGACACGACGAATGACGGCGGCTATTCGTCTGAGACCAACGCACGGGCCCAAGGCGGTAAAAACGAAGTCCTTAAACGCAGCGACCGTGTGAAGACTGTTGGTGCGGGAATTCCATCACAGGTGGGCACGGGGACCTGTGATGTCATGGCCATCGCTGGGGTCGGCGGCGGTGTGGCCGGACTGAATGCGAAGTGCGGAGGCACCACCCAACGGCTCTTCTGGAGAGAATTGTTTCAATAAACAAGCCTGACCGATTTAAAGTCGTGAGAAGGAGATAATACCATGTCGAAAAACAGTTACGGCTATCGATTAGCGATCTGGACGATCCTCATGGTCTCCACCCTCGTACTGGCGAGGGTGAACATCCGTGGAGCGATTGCGGCAGAGACCCGGTTTATCCGCTTCCAAGGGGTGATCATGGAGCACCAAGGAACAACACTCGTCGTCAACGAACGACCCGTGTTTCTGACAAGAGTGACCAAGGTCTTGTCTCAGGATAAAAATGCCTTGCGAGAGGATCGGCTTGTTCAAGGGCAATGGGTCGCTGTCGAGGCGGAGCAAACGACCATAGGTCTGCAAGCCAGAACGATTTATCTGCTCCCCAAACGTCTTCAAGGGGCTGAAGAGTCCCTTTTCACAGAAGAGTCGGAGTAGTCCCACGGCATCCGGTTCTCAGACTGCAGGGGCGTTGAGTCGTATGGTCCATGCAAAGAAGGAGGAAAAAGAAAGTGAAAATGTCTGCTAAGGGCGTCGTCCATCGTGTTCTATTTGTGGCCAGTATTCTTGCCGTGACCGCTTGCAGCGGCGAAACGAACCCACCGCATCCCACCGGCAGTCAAATCAGCCAACCGCAGGGTGCCGATAGTTTATCACCGGAGATCGCCTCGCTTGAATTTTCCCCGCAGCCTGCGTATGCAAATAACGCACTGACCATTATCGTCAAGTCAAAAAATCCCGGTGGACCGCAGCGTCATTACAGCTATCAATGGCAAAAGAATGGACAAATCATTGAGGCAGCCACAGAAAATATATTGACGAGCGCGGAATTTAAGAAAGGCGATAATATTGCGGTGACCGTAACACCGGAAGACGGGCAGAAACAGGAAACGCCCGTTACGTCCGATCCAATTACAATTCAAAATAGCGACCCCATGATCACGTCCATCGCGGTGGCGCCGAACCCTCTGCATAAACAAGGAACGGTACAGGCCGTCGTGAAAGGATATGACGTTGATGGTGATCCTGTTAACTACATGTATCAATGGTTCAAAAATGGGACGGAGATTCAAAACCAGACGGGGGCGACATTAGACAGCGCGTTGATCGCAAAAGGCGATGTGGTTGAAGTTCAAGTCACCCCGTCCGATACTGAAACCAAGGGCGGTTCTCGCAAGTCAATTCCGGTAACGGTTCAGAACAGCCCGCCGCGGATTACCTCACAGCCGTCCACGTCGGTCAACGAGCAGGATACGTATATCTATCAGGTTACTGCAGAAGACGTCGATGGAGATCCGGCAACCTACTCCTTAACATCGGCTCCGCCTAATATGACGATTGATCCTTCGAACGGAATGATCCGTTGGGATGTAACAAAAAAGGATGTCGGTATCCATCCGATTGAAATCGTGGTTACCGATGCGGATGGGGCAAAAACCGCCCAACGATACGACCTTCACATTTTTGACCTCTCGGAGAAATCGGTTTCCCCGCCCCCGTAGGTCCGTCGGTGGCTTTCTGGCCATTGATCCGAAGACCATGGGAGGTGACACCAAGGGGCCGTTTCGTGAGTGCCGTTCGGGTCATCACAATGATTGACTTTTTCGCCCTGGAATGTTATGAGGATACCGATACACATGGAGGGGGTCCTTGGCCGAGCGGTTAGGTGAATATCTGATCAAAGCCGGAAGGATTACGGAACCCCAGCTCTCGTCAGCGCTCGAACGGCAGGTCACGATGGGGGGGCGCCTGGGGACGAACCTCATCGAACTCGGTTTCCTATCCGAGGACGAACTCACCCAGTTTCTGAGTAAGAAATTAAAGATCCCCAGCGTTCAGGCATCCGACCTGGATGATATCGAGCCGTCTCTGATTCAACTCATTCCGCGTGAGCTCGCTCAAAAATATAATGTGGTTCCGATCAAACGCGACCGGACTACCCTGAGCGTGGCCTTCTTGGACCCCACGGATCTGGAAGTCATCGACGAACTCCGATTCATCACGGGCTGCATCATCAAACCCTTTATCGCTTCCGAAGCCCGAATCCGATACCTGCTGGAGCATTACTATCAGATCAATCGGCACCTCCGGTACATTTCCGTGCTGGCCGATGAACGGAAGCGTCACCGGCTCAAATCGGGCACGGAGGACGACCGAACGACGAAGAAGGAGCCGACCCCGGAAGAGATGGACGCAGCCATGCAGCGGGCCAAAGAGGACTGGGTCGAGATTCGGAATCGGGATGAGGCGATCGGGACATTTCTGAAGGCGTTGAATGCGGTCCTGGATCGAGGGATCCTCTTCCTGGTCAAAGCCGGGAAGGTGATCGGCTGGAGGGCCTTCCCGGCGTACCATGAAGCCGAGATCGGCAGGCTCGAATTCCAGTTGGATCAGCCGTCCCTCTTTAAAGATGTCGTGACGGCCAAGACCTTTTATCAGGGTCCGGCTCCGTATGATCCGACCTATCGGGATCTGTTTCAGTTGCTCGGAGGTGATCATCCCAAAGAAATTTTGCTCCTCCCGGTCTTGATGAACGACCAAGTGGTCGCCGTCCTGTATGGAGACAATCAATTTTCGAGCCGGCCGATCCAAACGCTTTCGTATGTCCGCAAGCTGGCGCAAAAACTGGCGATGGCCTTGGAAATTCTGATTCTGAAGAAGAAGATTATAGAACTTTGAGGAGCCTCGGACGGCGCGATGAAGGCCCGAAAGCGGTTTTACGTCCATAGCATCCAACGGAAGTATGCGCTTTTGACCTGCTTCCTTCTGATGGCTTACACCTTTGTCCTCACCGTGGCGCTTTTTCTTCCCCCCGCCTTGAAATTGAGGTCGGGCTTTCCGCTTGAGGAACAGGCGCTCGCGGCAACGCAATTCATCGCCTTGAGTGATCGACTCTGGCCCGCGATACTGCTCAGTGTCCCTCTCTTCATGTTATTGAGCGTCTGGATTACGCACCGGTTGGCGGGGCCGGTTTATCGCCTCGAACAGTCGCTCAAACAGATCGCCTCGGGAGATCTGGGGCTGCAGGTCCGTTTTCGGGCGGGCGATGATCTTCAAGAACTGGCCGTGTTGGTGAACCAGATCATTCGTCAGGAGGGGGACGCGCTTCATACGGTTCAGGCCGTCCATCAACGTCTACTGCAAACCCTTGGAGGGGTTCGTAGCAAGAGTTTTTCACCGGAACAAGTCAGCCAGATACTGGAACAAATCCAGGTCCAGATCGAAGAGGTCGAGACTCTCCTGCAACAGTTTAAGCTCGGCCGACCGATATCAACTTCGGAGCCGCCCGAAGGCGTTTCCAAAAGAAATTCATGATCGAGGGCGATCCGATGGGGTATCGCGGGGAGGGCTCGAGGTCGAAAAGCATAAAGGAAAGGAACAAAAACCAGAAAGGTTTCACTATTCTTGAGCTGATGGTCGTGGGCGCGATTTTGGGAATCCTGGCTGGGATTGCGGTTCCCATCTATCATTCTTATCTCAAACGGGCCCGCCAGGTGGAGGCCCCGGTGGCGCTCAACGAGGTCAAGCGATTGGAGTCGTTGTATTTTGCATTTAACGGTGGGTACGCGACCCTGGACGAAATCGGATACCACCCCAGCACCGCGCTTCGTTACTATACGGTGACGCTTGAACTCATTCCTCCCTCCAACGGGCAGCCCGCCAGCTTTACCGCCACCGCCGCCGGTAATATTGATTCGGATCCCGATGAGGATATCTGGACGATTATTCCGGATGGGACACTCCGACATGTTCAGGCCGATTGACGGGTATACGTGGGTTGTTTTGAGTACACACATCTTGGTATAATTAAGGCGATCATGGGGGACACGAAAGAGGCGGTTCTGTCCCGGGTGCAGGCCCCTTGAATATAAAACCAAACCGCAGATGACAAAGGAAGCTTCTTCATTGGAAAAATCAAGCAGTGCTCGTATCCGATTACCCGCCGGAATTGAAACCCAGGCCCTGTTCGGGCATTACGATGACCATCTGAAACGAATTGAGGAAGCCCTGCATGTCCGTTTAACCGCCCGTGGAGACGAGATCACGATCCAGGGATCGTCCGATGCCGTCAAGGGGGCGGAGCGATTATTGCTCGGCCTGGTCGGCATCATGAATGAAGGATTCGTGCTCCGGCCGCAGGACGTTCAATATGCGATTCAAGCCTTCCACGAAGACCCGGCCGTCTCCATCAAGGGCCTTTTTCTGGATGCGATTCCGATCGCCACGAAGAAACGAATGGTGGTGCCGAGATCCGGAACGCAACGCAACTATGTCGAGGCGGTTGGTAAATATGATCTCGTGATCGCCATCGGTCCGGCCGGAACGGGTAAGACGTATCTGGCCATGGCCATGGCCGTTTCGGCCTTGACCAAACGCCAGGTGAGCCGGATCATCCTGGCCCGGCCGGCGGTCGAAGCGGGAGAGAAGCTGGGATTTCTGCCCGGAGACATGTATGCCAAGATTAATCCGTATCTTCGGCCCTTGTATGACGCGTTGTACGATATGATGGATGTCGAACGGGCCAATCGGTATGTGGAGCGGGGGGAGATCGAGATCGCGCCGCTGGCCTACATGCGCGGACGGACGCTGAACGATTCCTTCGTTATCCTGGATGAAGCGCAAAACGCAACGTCCGAACAGATGAAAATGTTTGTGACGCGTCTCGGATTTAATTCCAAAGCCGTGGTGACCGGCGACATCACTCAGGTGGACCTGCCGACCGAGCGAACCTCCGGACTGATCGAGATCCAGGAGATCCTGGGAGATATCCCGGGAATCCAATTTGTCTATTTCACCGAGAAGGACGTGGTCCGGCATCGTTTGGTGCAGGAAATCATCAAGGCTTACGACCGGTATGAGGGCAAGGTTGGAAAAGGAAAGAGAAAATAAGGCGGGTCCTCGCTATCGGGACCCGGTCTATCAGGGATACGCCTTGGGTGCGATCGTTGTGCTGATCGTGGTTTACCTCCTGGCGCCCTATCTTTTGTTCTTCTCCCCCGAGCTGACCATTGGAGAAATCATTTCTCGGGATATCAAGGCCCCCACCAATCTGGAGTTGATGGATCACAACGCCACGCAACTCGCTCAACGTCAAGCGGAGGTGGCCGTCCCCGTGGTCTACGATTCGGATCTCGGTGCGGTCGAGATTTTGGATCAAAAGGTGGCCAAGGCCTTCTCGGCCGCTCGGGACCTGCGGGCCCGGACCGATCCGGTCCAGCCCAAACCGAAGGCCTCCGCGATGGGTCAGGAGTTTCAGCAGAAATTAGGCCTGCGGCTGAGTCCCTCGACTCTCGCTTTGCTGAGAACCAGTGGATATGAGGAGGATCTGGAAAGTCAGGTGCGCCAATCTTTGCGTTCCGTGATGGACCGTGGAATCATTTCCGACCGGACGTTTGCAAACGGCGAGAAAGAACGGGGGATCGTGATTCGCACGGTCGGCGAGCGCAAGGAACAATTTGTCAAGAATGTCCTGTCGATTCCGGATCTCAAAGAAGCTCAGTCCCTCGCACGGGATGGGTCGGCGCAAGCCCTTCCGGATGATCCACCCAAGGCCACCGCAATTGGGGAGCTGGTCTCCCGGTTACTGATCCCCAATGTGACACTGAACAAGAGTGAAACGGAGGCCCGCCAACAGTCGGCGCGGGCCTCGGTCAAACCGCTCTATTATAAAGTCAAGAAGGGGGAGCTGCTTTTCCGGGCCGGCGATCGGGTGGCCCATGAAGATCGTCCGATTTTGGAGGAACTTTCAAAGTACCAGAAAAGGGGGCTTGTCCTACGCGTTCTGATCGGACTGCTCATCATGGTCACGGCCATCCTGTCGATTTTTTATCTGGATATCCTCCGTTATCGCGCACCCATGACTCGCGATCTTTCCAAATTGCTCCTCCTCGGTATTCTCCTGACCGGCACGATTGCGGTGTCCAAATTTTCCTATTTTCTTCTGACGGCCTTCGCCGATAAATTTCCGATGGTCGATCCCGCCTCGATTGTTTACGCGATTCCGCTAACGGCCGGAGCCATGCTGAGTACCTTGCTGTTCGATACCCACATGGGCTTGATTTTTTCCTTTGTGATGAGTCTGTTGATGGGGATCGTGGTGCCGGAGGAACCCTTATATCCCCTTTATTCGTTCGTGGGAAGTGTCGTGGCCGTGTTCAGCGTGATCACCTGTCACCGGCGAACCCAGCTCCTGAGAGCCGGTTTAGCGGTCAGCATCGTGAATGTGATCATCGTGACCGCCATTAATTTTTTCGAGGCGACCCAATTGAATCTCAAGGCCGTCTTCGATCTTCTGTTTGGCGCGGGCGGCGGTCTGCTGTCCGGTCTGATTGTATCCGGCTTCCTGCCCGGCCTGGAGTCTCTTTTCACCATTACCACGGATATCCGGCTTCTGGAACTCTTGGATTTAAATCATCCCCTGCTGCGGCGGCTGTCGGTTCAGGCCCCGGGAACTTATTATCACAGTATGATGGTGAGCAACCTGGCCGAGGCCGCGACGGAAGCGGTGGGCCAGAATCCCCTGCTGGCCCGGGTCTGCTGCTACTACCATGACATCGGAAAACTGCTCAAACCGGACTACTATATTGAAAACCAGATGGGCCACGGCAATCGCCACGACAAGCTGTCGCCTCAACTCAGCAGCCTGGTTGTGGCTTCGCATGTCAAGGAAGGGCTGGACCTGGCCCGGGAGTACAAACTCCCTCAAGCGATCATCGACATTATTCCACAGCATCATGGGACGCGGTTGATGACGTATTTCTACAACCGTGCCCAGAAGAACCGCGCCCCGGACCAACCGCCGATCAATGAGAACGACTTCCGCTACCCCGGGCCCCGGCCCCAGACCAAGATCGCGGCGATCATCATGCTGGCGGACGGCGTCGAGGCGGCGTCAAGGGTGCTGGACAATCCGACTCCGGCGCGGATCGGCACGTTGGTCGAGAAAATGGTGACGACGATCTATCTCGACGGTCAACTCAGCGAGAGCGACCTGACCCTCAAGGACCTCCAGACGATCCAGCAGAGTTTCGTCAAGGTCCTGACCGGACAGTTCCACCAGCGAATCGAATACCCCGGTATGGGGCTGCCGAATTATGGAGAATCGGAGTATGAGGATTCGGATCGCGAACCGGCAGCGCCGCATTCCCCTTCGGACCGGAACTTACAGGACGTGGGGCGAAAAGGTTCTTCGCAAGCTGGGGCGGCCTGAAGCGGAAATCAGCCTGTCGTTTTTAAATGACCGCCGGATCCGATCCCTGAATAAAATCTATCGCGGCAAGGACCAATCAACCGATGTGCTGGTCTTTCCTCTGGCGCTTTCGAAATCGGTCCGATGGAAGGGCGCGGCGCACCGCCCCCCGCCCCTATTACTGGGAGACGTTGTCATTTCGGTGCCGACCGCCCGCCGTCAGGCCCGGGAGCAGCGTCACAGTCTGGGTCGCGAGATGGCCTGGCTGATGATTCACGGTATTCTGCACCTGCTGGGTTATGATCATGAAAGGCCGGAGGAGGCCCGCCGGATGAGGCGCAAGGAGCGGACACTGATCCGGCACCTGTTTGAATCCCCTTCGAAGAAAGAGACGGCATGTTGAGGCGTATAAAAGGGGCCCTGTCCAAGACCCGTCAGCGATGGCGTCAAGGCCTCGGAAGCCTGATCCATGGGAAGAAGGCGATTGATGCCGATCTGCTTGAGCACCTGGAAGAAATATTGTTGTCGGCCGATCTGGGGGTCCACACGGCTCAGCGGCTGTTGTCCGGGCTTCGGGATCGGCTGGATCGCCATGAGCGGGCCGATCCGTCTCGGTTAAATGCTTTTCTGAAGACCGAATTGTTGACGTTCTTGAAGAAAAATGAAAGCCCACTGGAAGTGAGCGGCCCTGTTCCGTTTGTGGTGATGATGGTGGGGGTGAACGGCGTCGGCAAGACGACGACGATTGGAAAACTCGCCCTGAAGTTTAGCAAAGAGGGTCGGTCCGTGATCTTGGTTGCGGGAGACACATTTCGTGCGGCGGCGATTGAACAGCTCGACATCTGGGGACAGCGGGTGGGCTGTCCCGTGATCAAACATCAGAGCGGATCGGACCCGTCCGCCGTGATCTTTGATGGACTTTCGGCGGCGAAAGCGCGAGGAACGGAGGTGGTGATCGTGGACACCGCCGGACGGATGCATACGAAATTTAATCTCATGGAAGAACTCAAAAAGATGAAGCGGGTCATGGACAAAGCCCTGCCGGGAAGCCCCCACGAGACCCTCTTGGTCTTGGACGCGACGACCGGGCAGAATGCCGTGTCCCAGGCCAAACAGTTTCACGAGGCCATCGGGGTGACGGGGGTGGTGCTCACGAAACTGGACGGAACGGCCAGAGGCGGGGTGGTCGTGGCCATTGCGGAAGAGCTCGGGATTCCGGTGAAGCTGGTCGGGGTCGGCGAAGGGCTCGAGGACATCGAAGTTTTCTCGGCCGAGGATTTTGTGGAGGGGCTGTTTGGAGATTGAATAAGGGGCGACGCATGCGTCGCCCCTACTCCAACGGGTTATTTCCCGTACACGATGACCCGGTTCTTCCCCTGAGACTTGGCGGCATAGAGCGCGATGTCGGCGTTGCGAATCAAATCTTCCAGTGTCTCGGCGTCTTCCGGATAGGTCGCCAGTCCCAGGCTGACGCTCAGAACGAGTTTCTGGTCGGACTTGATGAACGGAAGATCGAGTCGGTAGACTTCGGCGCAGACACGTTCGGCAATGGTCTGGGCGTCGGCCTTGCTGGTTTGCGGAAGGATGACGGTAAACTCCTCGCCACCGTAACGGGCGGCCACATCGATCGTCCGGATGCTGTTTCGAAGGCATCGGGCCGTCGCTTTTAAGACCTCATCTCCGATCAGGTGGCCCAGGCTGTCGTTCACCTGCTTGAAGTCGTCCACGTCGATCATGATCAACGACAAGGGCAAATGGTGACGGCGGGATCGTTCGATTTCTTCCGACATGCGTTCCTGAAAATAACGGCGATTCAAGAGTCCCGTGAGGGAATCGGTGATCGAGATTTTTTTCAATTCCTCGGTTTTCTGGTAAAACCGGGACCGTTCGATCGCCACCGAGGCGTAGGCCCCGATCGAAACCAGGAGCTGAAGGTCCTCTTCCGAAAAGATCTCCCCGCTCACTTTATCGGCGACGTTGAGAACGCCGATGGTCCGGCCGGTCAGTTTCAGCGGGATGCTGATAAACGACTTGGTTTTATAACGAGGACGTCTTTCCTGTGTGACGCGATCGTCCGCGTCGATGTCCGCCACCATCAGCGGGCTGCCGCTCGTCAGCACCTGGCCCGAAATGCCTTCACCCGGCTGGATCTTCAGCAGTTCCACGATCTTCTTATTCAATCCCTTCATCGCCTTGATGGACAACTCCCGGTGGTCTTCGTCTAAAAGCATGATCGAGCCTTGTTCCGCCTGCACGTACTGAGTGGACTTTTCCAGAATGATGCTGAAGATCTCTTCGGAATCCATGGCGGAACCCACGGTCTTGGCGATTTCCAGAAAAACGGAGACGTCTTTGGTCAGATCCTGTCTCTCCCGTTGAAGTTGCGCGTTTTCCTGAACCAGGGAAACCTGTTGGCAAAAGGCCGAGATGATCCGGACGGTCTCGTCATCGATCGGCGTGTCGAAGATGCACAACAGGCTCATGACGCGTTGGTTTGCGGTGAGCAGGGGAAAAAGGTAGACCGACGTGATTCCGGATGGAAAACCGGCTCTCAGAATCTCAAGCGTGTCATGAATCGAGACCGGACGTTGCTGTTCCATCAATGTCCGGATCGGGCCCACGGCGGCATCCGTTTGGTAGTGCCGGAGCGACTCCGTGGCTTGGCCGAATGTCGCCGAGGTTTTGAAAACCTGCCGGTCCCGATCCCACAGCAGGACGGATGCCGAGTTCAGGTTGAACAGGATTCCAAGGGTATTCAGCAGCGTGTGAATAAGTTCCGAGAGGTCGTTTTTAAGATCGGCCGAAAGCGTAAACAGCGTCATCAGCCGCGAAAATTTGTTGCTCAAGGCGTTCTTCGCGCGGAGGGTCGATAGAAGATAAGGGAACACGGCCTGGAGAAACCGCGCGGCGTTGACCAGGTGCGGGTTCTCATGAATTCGAATCCGGTCGCGCAGCCGCGCCAGATCGTCCGTCGGGATATCCAGGGTCGCGGCCTTGGGATGGCTGTCGGTGAATTCCTGCGGATTCAAAAAGCTCTTGCCCCCTTGCAGGACCAGCTTGGTTTTATCGTTCAAGTCGATCGGGATCGAGAAGACATGAAGATTCATCTCGCACTTTAAAAAAACGCTTTCGTTTCCTTGAAGCGCAAGCCCGATGCTTTTCCCGCAGTAGGACTTACAGTGATGCTGACCTCGGGAGGTTTTTTGGACGATTTCACAAATCGGGTTTTCCCGGCTGGGTTCACAAAGCAGGTGGCCGCGCGCGTCGTACGTCAACAGCGAGAGGTTCGTCAGCTCGGAGAATAGGTCCTGGATCTGTTTCAGTTTTGTAAGATCGGCTGTTTCCATCGGGACCGAATGCCCTTGGTCTCTCGCAGATATTGGCTCGGTTATATCCTGCGAGGCGTTCAATGTCAATCGATTTTCGGCCTCCTTTTTCGGTGTCGGTTCGACGACGAAGACGCCTGCCGGTTTGGCCCTTGTTTGCGCCGGTTGAGTGGGGATCGGAATGCCGTAGCCCGGACTCAGCAAGAGCGGTTTGGCGACTCTAGACCTGAACGTTAGGCGGGTCAGGCCGAAACAGAGCAGAAGGGCGGCGGGAAGGTAACCGATAAAGAAAACGAGGGTTAGCCACACCGGGTCGCTTACGACCAGCGGGATCCGGAACTCGATCACCTGCCGGTGAAACTCCAGGCTGAATGCGGCCGTGATGGACAGGAGGACCAGGGCCATCAGGTAGACCCGCATCAATTGGCCCGGTCGAGGGTCTGGATGCCGCCGTTGGAACGGGATCAAAAGAGGGAAGGGCCCCAGGACGAGGTAGATTCCCAAAACCTCAAGGAGGGGAAGCAGGTCGTCCGGAAAAACGGCCTTGACCCATCCGACAAGGATGAGGCATGCGGCCAGATTTCCGCTTGCCAGGATCAAATAGACAACCATCTAAAACACACCTCAAGGCTTTTTAAATCCTACAAAACATTGCCGCGGAAAGCAACTACACGAAAGTGGGTTTGAAGGGTCTAAAACCTGTCGCAGTCAGAAAAAAGGTATGTTATGATATTCGCGGGCGACATCGATGGAACGATTCAAACTTTGCGCGGACTTTGCCCCTCAAGGCGATCAGGGGAAGGCGATTGCGGACTTATCCGAGGGCGTCCTTCGGGGAGAGAAGCACCAGGTGCTCTTGGGCGTGACCGGATCGGGAAAGACCTTCACCATGGCCAATGTGATCGAACGGGTCCAGAGGCCGACCCTGGTGATCGTTCACAACAAGACGCTTGCCGCGCAGCTCTACCACGAATTCAAAACCTTTTTTCCCGAAAACGCCGCTGCCTATTTTGTCAGCTACTACGACTACTATCAACCGGAAGCCTATCTCCCCCAGACCGACACGTATATCGAGAAGGACTCCTCGATCAATGACGCGATCGACCGGATGCGCCATGCCGCCACCAGCGCGCTGTTCGAGCGGAACGATGTGATCATTGTGGCGTCGGTCTCCTGCATCTATGGTCTCGGTTCGCCGGAAGCCTACCACGGGATGTTGCTGTATCTGGAGGAGGGGATGTCCATGGAGCGGGAGGCCATCCTCCGGAAATTGGTCGAGATCCAGTATGAGCGAAACGACTATGATCTGCGACGGGGGACCTTCCGTGTGCGCGGCGATGTCCTCGAGGTCTTCCCGGCCTCCTCCGAGAGCCACGCCATCCGGATCGAACAGTTCGGCGACGCCGTGGAGGCCCTCTCCGAGATTGATCCGTTGCGCGGGGAAGTTCTTCGGCGCCTCCCCAAAGTGGCGATCTATCCCAGCAGCCATTATGTGATCCCGCCGGATCGGTTCCGGCAGGCCCTCGAAGGGATCGAGGCGGAACTGGAGGAGCGGATCCGGTTTTTCCGAAACAACGGGCAGCTCCTGGAGGCCCAGCGGATCGATCAGCGGACGCGGTTCGATCTGGAGATGATCCGGGAAGTGGGATACTGTCATGGGATCGAGAATTATTCCCGGCACCTCTCCGGCCGCCATCCGGGCGAACCGCCGCCGACCCTCCTGGACTATTTTCCCTCGGACTCCCTCCTGATCATCGATGAGAGTCACGCGACCGTTCCCCAGATCGGCGGGATGTACGAGGGCGACCGATCCCGAAAGAAAAACCTGGTCGAGTACGGTTTCCGTCTGCCGTCGGCCTTTGACAACCGGCCGCTGACCTTCGAGGAGTTTGAACGTCACATGAACCAGGTCGTTTACGTCTCGGCCACGCCCGGCCCGTATGAGCTCGAGCACGGCCGGGACCGCATCATCGAGCAGATCATCCGTCCGACCGGGTTGATGGATCCGTCCATCATCGTCCGGCCGGCCAAAGGGCAGGTGGATCATCTTCTGGGCGAGATCAAGAAACGGGTGGCGCGTCAGGAACGGGTCTTGGTGACGACCCTGACGAAACGCATGGCCGAAGATCTGACCGAGTATTACCACGAGCTGGGCCTGAAGGTGCGGTACCTTCATTCCGAGGTCGAAACGCTGGAGCGAACCGAGATCATACGGGATCTACGCCTGGGAACGTTCGATGTCTTGATCGGGATCAACCTTCTGCGGGAAGGATTGGATCTGCCCGAGGTGTCGCTGGTGGCGATTCTGGATGCCGACAAAGAAGGGTATCTGCGGTCCTACCGGTCCCTCATCCAGACCGCCGGGCGTGCGGCCCGCAATGTGGCGGGCGAGGTGCTCCTGTATGCGGATACCGTGACCGAGTCCATACGTCTTGCGATCCAGGAGACGGAGCGTCGTCGGAAAATCCAGCTCGAATACAATCAGGTTCACGGTATCACGCCGGAGACGATCAAGAAGGGGATTCCAAAGACGCTGTACGAGATTTCCGAGGCCGATTACGTCACCGTGTCGGCGGTCGCGGAGGAAGCGGAGGAATACGTTCCATTAAACGAGATCCCCCAAATCATCCGCAGTCTGGAAAAGGAAATGCGGTCGGCGGCGAAGGAGTTGAAGTTTGAAAAAGCGGCCGAGCTTCGCGACCGGATTCGCAAACTGAAGGAGATGGAGCTGGGGGTGAAGTGATATATTTAATCCACACAGCGCGGAGTTTATCTCCGCGCGGAGACAAGCTCCGCTCTGTATATTTTGCCGATAAAACGTTACCGTAATTATGAATGATGAACCAGACCGTTCAGGCCTG
>JACQBZ010000036.1 GCA_016194285.1 Nitrospirota bacterium
CAGGTCCGACCCGGCTTGCTAAAATGTATGAAGTCAAGACTTGCCCCCTTTACCTGTCCCACCTTCCGCGCCCCGCGCCGCTATTATTGAGCGGATTATTCTGCAACTCTTTTTATGGCGCCCTCCCAAAAGTACAGGTATTTCCCATCCGTCGACATCGTACTGGGCATCAAGGAGAAGTCAACGTTAAAGCCCCCCTGACTGGCGATGACCTCCTCAGGCCCAATAGTTTCCCAGTCGATAATCTTGTGCCGGGATATTTTCGCATCGGGTGGACCACCTTGATTGTAATGGAGGTGTCCGACGTACAGCCATTTTGAGGAGGCTTTCAAGGCGAAGCTATCGTCTGGGCTATAATACAGGTTGCTCACCAATTCAGCAAAGGAGGCGTGGTCCAGATTGATAGCGAAAATGCTACTCGTAAAGAAATCGAGGGTGTCCGCCACGTAACAGACACCATTCAGATAAAATGTTCTGGGATCGCCGCCAAGTCCGAAAAACGGCGTAACCGCACCACCATTCAACCCCATATTGACGAGCACCCAGCCCGGGCCCCCACACTCGTCAAGACAGGAAAAATAAATAAGACCGTTGCGGATAAAAATATCCCGCAGTTCTGATGACGATTGAAAAAGGTCTTCCGCCGGGCCGGGGGAGTCGACAGAGACCCGTGACACCCTGTAGTCTGCGGCGCTATCGCTTGCCCAGATCCAGTAAATGTAGTTCCCGTGCCGAACCAGCGAGCGCACAGCGCCGGAAGAGGCGCGCTCCGGGCTGATCTTTACGAGGGGCCTAAGAGGTTTATCGAGTGGGATGCGCGTTAACGCTCCACTGCCGTTATGCATATACGAAATCACCGATTGGTCGTGATAGATATAAAACTGTGGGAAATAAACAAGGTTGAACACTTTGCTGATTCCCGCGGACAGATCATGTGCGGCGAATTTCCCATTATAGATGTCACCGACCGACAGAAACAACATCCCGCCTCCGGATGTCAGGTCCCAAATCGCGGGCCAGTTGAGATCCGCCCCGGTCAGATACTTCTCCGGCGAATTGTCCCCGATGACGCGGTACACACCAGGGTCCGTTCCGCCCTCAAGGAAATAGACATTCCCATTTTCCATTGTGACAGCGGTCGTGAGTAGTGAGTCCCAAACGGTCGTCACTTGGCCCGTGGAAATGTCGACTCTTACCATGTGAGGGGGATAGCCATAACGCTCATAAGCATAGACGGCGTCGTCATTCGCGACCAGTCCTTCGATATAATCGGCGACATTGGACGCGATCCGTTGCATCTGGGCCGTTCCCGTATCATACCGGTCAATCGCATTGCCATCGGCCCAATAAAGGTAAGGCGCGTGCCAGGTCATCCTGGGGGGATTCGTGTCACCGGCGAAAGTTTGAATCCCCGTTTTAATTGCCTCCATCGCTCCTGAATTTAAATCATATCTGGAGATGCTTCGATCGGGGGGGGAATTGGTCGCGAAGAAGACCTCATTATCAGTGACGGCAATTCGATTCGAACCGGCCGGATATTTGGTGAGAAATTGAGAGTTTTTGTAATGGCCGTACGGCATCCAATGTAGACCATCGTCCCCGGTGTAAATCAAGTGGGTGCTGTTACCGAATATTTCGCGTGCGTTGTTCATGCCGGGGAGATGGCCATTGTAGAGCAATTCGATTGCCCCGTAATTGTCATCTCCGGTGAACACGCCGAATATCTTTCCCGATAGATCCCCGGCATACAAATATGAGTTGTAGACGTTCAAGCCGACGGCGAGGTTCTTGACCGTCCCACTGTCTTTTTCAACCTGCACCAGGGCGTAAGGCGTCGCGATGTAAAGATATTGGGCTGACTCGGCATTGAATTCATACGGCATATTGTACGGACCGCCGATTTCAGCGGAGGCGTTGATGGTTTCAATTGAAGGTCCTGCCGTAGGCCCTGACGATCCGCCCGACTCTGATGAACCGCCGTGCCCCGAAACACAACCGCTCAAGAGATAAGTGAAGGACAACACAACGAGGTGATGGAAGGAAAACCTAAAGATCTGAAACCACATTGATTCCTCCGAAGCCATTCCCAATTCCTAACTCGTTCACAATCTCTCAGGAAGGAAGCTCCCATTTTCGAGTAAATCCGCCCGTCGGCAACTTATATCCAAAACTGGACACTTTTATGATTACCAAATGCAAGTATTGATAAACTCAATTGGAACTCAGCAAATTGAGAGGGAGGAAAGCGGAGAATGGAATGATATGAAATACCCACGGGCGTGCCTCCGTCAAGGGGTCATCAAGGGGTCAAATCTTTTGTTGACATATTCTTGCCTCAAGGGATTCGATCCGATTTCGGAAGGATCGGCTGGACTGAAGCCGCATCCGGACACCGCTTCCATTCCAGCCCACCACTCCATAGCTACTCACGTTAAACTTCCCGGCCGTCTCCTTGAGCGTCAGGTCGCACAAACGCGGAACAAGGTACATCGCCACCTTTCTCGCCTCATTCGTTCGGCCCCGGCGTCCCGTCAGGATATTCTCCTTCGACGTTCCATATTCACGACACACCATGGCAATGACCCCATCCACCGAAGGGCGTATCGCCTGCCGCTGATGCCGGGGATGTTCCCGGTGCACCCGACTTATTTGGCCACGAACCCTCTCCACAAACACCTCCGACCCCAAGATCGGGGAAAGGCGCCGGTTTTGAAAAAGCCCATCCATTTCCGGATCGTCCCCGGAGAGAACGAATTCATGGAAAGCTCGCCGGTGAGGGAACAACTCAAGCACAGGATTCACCTGAAGCCACGCGGGCGTCCTTTCCGGATTGATATAGCCGCGGTGACTGCTCCAGGCATAGTCCTGGGGTTTCTTTACGAGCCCGGCCGTTACGGGATTTCGATGGATATAACGGACAACAGAGGCCAAGTAAGAATCCTCATCCACCAAAATGGCCTTATACCGCCCCCGAAACAGCGGCCCGTCCCGCCGATAGGCGCGATTGAACCGTTGGGTGTAGAGGCCATTCACATGTCGCATGACTCGCGAGAGGTTTCCCTGAGGGGTTCGGAGGCAGAGGTGATAATGGTTAGCCAGAAGGCAGTAGGCCAGGACCTCCGCTCCCCAGCGATCATGGGCTTCTTCGAGCGTTTGAAGAAAGGCCCGGAAGTCCTGAGGAACAAGGAAAGTGCGTTGCCGCGCACCGCCGCGATTCATCACATGGTAAACGGCTCCGGGATACTGGATGCGCAACGGGCGGGCCATGGAAGGTGTATAAACCTAATTTAAGAATTAGTCAACAAAAGACTTGACCCCTTTATTCCCTTTATTGACCCCTTTATCAATGATATCGTAGCGAAAAGTCGGAAAGCCCGGCTTACAACCAAAGTAGTGGTAGGTGTCGCGAAGCTGCCGCGCTTCGAGCCCCTTTGGGTTCTCGGCTTCTAATTCCTCTACGTTGATGTTCTTTAGATATGCCTTCGGCGTAGCCGTTAACCCGATGCGAGTGGCTTGGAAAAACTGAACTACCTCGCGGGCGTCGCCATAGATTGAGCGATGTGCTTCGTCATTGATGACAAGATCGAAATAGAATGGGGTGAACTCCGCACGGTAGCGACGGTCCACCATTAGTGACTGGATAGTCGCCACCACAACCGACGAACCGAGCAATTCACCCGTACGGCGAGCGGTTTTGAAGATGACGGGCTTGAATTCCGGCAGGACGACAGCGAAGTCTTCCATCGTCTGCTTCGCCAATTCAATGCGGTCAACAATGAATAGGACGCGCTCGGCGTTACGGGTTGTTAGAAAGCGTCGGATAAGCGCTGCACAGAGAAGCGTCTTGCCTGTGCCCGTTGCCATTTCGAGAAGAAATTTGCGGAGCCCTTTGGTATCGAAGAGACCCGCGATCTCATCCATCGCACGGATCTGGTAACGGCGAAGCGTGAGGTCGTTCTTCAGTTTAAGCAGATATTCCGGAGCGATTACCTCGCTTGTAAGTGGGCGCGGGGGCTGGAGGTTCTTGAGACGAAGGCGTTCCAAATCCTCGCGGGACGGAAACCGCTCGATGCGGTAAGCATCGCGTTGATCTGCCCGCTCGAAGTTCCAGAACCAATGCCCGCGACCGTTGGAGAGGATGACAAAGGGCGCTTTTAAATTCTCCGCGTAGCCTCGTGCCTGATCCTTAGCGTCATACGGATCGAGGTCTTCGCGCTTTGCTTCGAGCACGCACAGCACGCGCCCGAGTTTATCCTTGAGAAGATAATCGGCTCGGCCATTGCCTGTGTGAAGCTCGAACTGGACCTGCAGCGGATCTAAAAGATTCCAACCACTGGATTCGAGCGCCTTATCGATCAGGATACGTGAAAAGGCTTCATTTTGCCCAGACGGCATAGAAATACTCTTGTGACTTTAAGGATTCAGATTCACTGCTCATCACCCGCCCGCGTGATGGCGCTTAGGATATTTCAAAAATCAGAACCGAGTTAAATCCACTCCCGCCTGCCAGATTTTCTCCTCAACCCCCATCTTGTCTCCATGGCCGGTCTTTTTATCCCGAAATACCGGGCGGGCACGGAAACAAAAAATAGGGTCAGGTCTTGCATTGCAATATCTGCCGCCTGCCGGAGCTTCTCTTCAAACCCCATCTTGCCTCCATGGCCGGTCTTTTTATTCCGATTCTTTTTCCCGCTCGCCACGATGCAAAATCCGTTGGGTGATTTGTAAGGGCGACGCATGCGTCGCCCTTACGGCGGCCTGAAATATCGGGCAGGGCAAGCCCCGCCCCTTATATAATGATGCAGAATCAATATATGCGTCGCGGGTCACCTGTTCTTATCACTTCGCCGATTCGTGATGTGATTATCATATCAGCCATGAAGTCCTGCCTACCGGACAGGCAGGCGTTCCCACTGGGCATCGGGCCCCCGGCCTTTGCCCTCTCCATACGGCGGCTGTCCCGACGGAATTTCGACACTGATGCAGTCCTGCGACGGACGCGCCTTGGCAAATTCGAGCTGATCGAGCTGCTTATGCCGCTTCTTCGATAGACGCGGGCCGAGTTCACGACGTCGCTTGCGCTTCCCTTCCAGGCCCCGCCAAAGTCGCTCGTCGGCATTGAACTGATCCGCCAGCCGCTGCGTCAAGCGCTGTTGCGGCGGCAGGTTGTTATAAGATTTCATGACGAACAGCCTCCTCGATGTTGATGTAGTCGCGTAGCATGGCCTTGCCCGCTGCGAGATCGCCGGCCAGAAACTGGTTGATCGCCTCGGTCAACAGCCGCTGTCGAAACCGCGTGTCACGCGCGGCGCGCTCCATGATCGTTATGCGAAAGTTTCGTGTTAAGGGCATCAACCCAGGATCACGCTTGATCTGTTCTTTTACGTATTGTCGATGCGACTTCATGGCCTTGGCCGCTACGGGGAAGAATCAGGAGCCGTCTTCCACGCCCGGTTCAGTCCGCTTCGCCCGCCAGTTCTTTTTCCAATTGATCCAGCGGAGGCAGAACGCGCTTGATAGCCGTCTTTAAGGCGGGCAGTTCTTTTTCGATCACCCTCCACACCTCCTGGAGGTCAACTCCTTCATTCCAGAATTTGTGCCAGGTAAACCCGCGGATCCTTTTTCACAGCGGTATCGCCTCTTTTAAGATCCGGCGACGGAGGAGCCAATAGATGCCGTTTTCGGTGACGACGTCCACTTTTCTCCCCAACAGCACCTCAAGATCTTCTACCAGCGCAGCATGGTCAAAGAGGCTGCGGTCCGGCGCCAATTCCACCAGCAGGTCCAGATCGCTCTCAGGCCCGGCCTCGCCCCGGGCTACGGAACCGAAGATGCGAACGTTCCGCGCCCCGTGGTTGGCCGCAATGCGCAGTATCTCTTCTCGCTTTATTTTTAGTAATTCGGTGATTCCCATTGATTAACCTCGCTCAGCAAACATCTGTAATATCAACGGAACCGTTACGCCGGAGTATACCGGCTTTGGTGAGAAGGGTCAAGGATCGTGGATCGCCTCCATGGCCGGTCTTTTTATCCGGATTCTTTTTCCCGCTCGCCACGATGCAAAATCCGTCGGGTGCTTTGAATTATCGGGCAGGCACGGGGGCCTGCCCCTACATATTCACGGAGCATCCGTTTTTAACAGACCGGATCGTTCCAAGAGACGATCCGACCAGGCGTGCGCCTGAGCGATCATTTCGTCTAGGCGGCCTCCCTCCAACTTTCCCTGTTGCCAAGCCCGGTGCCAAACGGCCAATTGAATCTGAAGATCCGCCAGCTCCGCCTGCATTTCCGGTGAGGCATCGGGTACCATCCATTCAATGAACCACTTGCTTTCCTCGAGCAAGTACTCGACGGACCGGTGATTTTTCAGCCGGCTGCTGAAAGAGGCGAGGCGGGCGAGGTTGGCCGCAAGCCCTCCTAAACGGATCTCCAAACCGTCCTGCATGTACCGTTCTCGAACCGCATCCAATCGTGTCATCTAACCTCCAACAAATCCCGAACAATCTTTTCGACCTTCGCCCGGATGTCCGGATCCTGAATTTCCATGCTACGGTTGCCTTGACGAGGGCGAATGTTAATCAGTGCCTCAAATCTCACTTCCCGCTCGTCCGGAATCCAGTCTGCACCCCAAATATCTTCCTGTCGGGATTCCGCTTCAAGCAGTAACGCTTCGCAGTCCGCGTGAAGGATGCCGCCGCCGGCCAGAATGCCTAGTCGTATATCGACCGCCACCTTGATATAGACAGAAAGACTTTCCAGCATCTCCTGTATCTGGCGCGCCGTCGCTTTTTCGCGTATTACATGGATCAACACAACTCCTTATACTTTTCCCGCTCGCCACGATGTAAAATCCGTCGGGTGTTTTGGTCCGTAGGGGCACCCCTATGTGGGTGCCCTGTTTTCTGAGGGCGGCCACGCAGGGCCGCCCCTACGATCCAATTTTTTCGGGCAGGCACGGGGACCTGTCCCTACGCCCCCCGGCCACTATATTTGGTCCTTTTGGCGGTTGGAAGCAAGCTTTACGATCGTCTGTTTTAGGGGCAAGGCTCAGCCTCCTGCCTGTCGGCAGACAGGCGTGACGGCAAACGGGCACAACGAAAATAAAATGAGGTGGCAGGACAAATGGGGAAAGTGTACTAAAAATGGCCAAGAAATACAAGGTGGGTAGCTGTTTTGAGGAGTAGCGGGAAGCCCTATTCGGTCTTTGGATCGAACAGACCGATCTGGACCATCTCTTCCTGGGTGAACGGGATCGGATAGTTGCCGCTGAAACAGGCGGTGCAGTAGCGGTTGGTCTTGTGCGGCACGGATTCCAGCATCCCTTCCAGGCTGAGATAGGCCAGGCTGTCGGCTGTGATGTAGGCCCGGATCTCTTCGATGCTGTGGCTGTAGGCGATCAGCTCCGAGCGCGTGGGCGTATCGATGCCGTAGTAGCAGGGCGAAATGATCGGCGGCGAGCTGATCCGCAGATGAACCTCGCGCGCGCCCGCGTGACGGATCATCTTGATAATTTTTCGGCTGGTCGTTCCCCGCACGATCGAATCATCCACGACTACCACGCGTTTTCCCTTCAACACGTCCTGAACCGCGTTCAGCTTGATCTTGACGCCGAAATGCCGGATCGCCTGCTCCGGCTCGATGAAGGTTCGGCCGACGTAGTGGTTTCGGATCAGGCCGGTCTCGTAACGGAGATTGGCGGCTTCGGCGTATCCCAACGCGGCCGGCACGCCGGAATCGGGAACCGGGATCACGATATCGGCCGGCACCGCGGTTTCCCGGGCCAACTGCCGCCCCAGATTTTTCCGGATTTCGTAGACGTGATGATCGAAGACGCGACTGTCCGGGCGCGAGAAATAAACATATTCAAAAACGCAGAAGGCCGGCTCGGTCTTCGGAAACGGTTTATAAGAAGTCAGTCCGTTTTCATTGATCAGGACCAGCTCGCCCGGCTCGATGTCGCGGATATACTCGGCGTCGATCAGATCGAACGCGCAGGTCTCGGAGGCCAGCACCCAGGCATCCTTCACCCGGCCGAGCGAGAGCGGACGCAGGCCGTAGGGATCCCGCGCCCCGATCAGGCCGTGGTCCGTAAGGATCACCAGCGAGAACGCGCCCTTCACCCGGAGAAGCGCTTCGGTCAGGCGGCCCATGATGTCCTTCTCTTTGGACTGTGCGATGAGATGGATGATCACTTCGCTGTCGGAGGTGGACTGGAAGATGGCGCCGTAGGCCTCGAGCTCGTCCCTCAAGAAAGAGGCGTTCGTCAAATTGCCGTTGTGGGCCAGAGCGAGCGTGCCGAGCGCAAAATTGACCATGATCGGCTGGACGTTCTTGAGGCTGTTCTCGCCCGTTGTGGAATACCGGTTATGGCCGATCGCCATGGAACCCTTCAGACGGTCCAGCCGCTCTTTATTGAAAAGATCCGAGACAAGACCGACGCCCTTTTCCTGATAAAACGTCTTCCCGTCAGACGACACGATCCCGGTCGCTTCCTGGCCGCGATGCTGCAGTGCATACAGGCCGAGGTAGGTCATGTTCGCCGCCTCTTTTGAGCCGGCGATTCCGAAAATCCCGCATTCCTCGTGAAATTTATCGAACATGAATCAGTGTTGCGTCTCCCCTTCCTGGAAATACGACCCGATCGCCCCTTCCCATGCCTTCCGCATTGCTTCGACCGGGAGGTCGATCAGCGGTCGCTCGTCTCTCTCCACGCGGATCGTCAAGCGTTGTCCCTCGACCCGGCCGATCACGGCCATCGGCACCCCCTGCCCCTCGCAATGATGTTCAAGCTTCAGAAGATTGTTTTCAGCCACGGTCAAGACGATTCTGGACTGGGATTCTCCGAAGAGATGGGCGTCCCGGCGGATCGGGAGATTGGGAAGAACGACCGTTGCCCCCAACGATTGTCCAGACGCCTTTTCAGACGTCCTTTCAGACGCCATTACAGACGCCGTTATAGACATTATAGCCGCCTCGGCCAGTGCGACCGCCAGCCCGCCTTCGGAGCAGTCATGGGCCGATTTAATTATACCAGCCTCGATCGCCTCTAAACAACATCTTTGTACCGCCTTCTCCGCGGA
>JACQBZ010000035.1 GCA_016194285.1 Nitrospirota bacterium
CGACGGCAAAGGGAATGACAAAGAGCCAGACTTCTTTCGCAATAGGCGCCGTGCCGAAAACCAAATTCCCCCACGGGGTATAATCGATCAGGAGGATCAAACCGGTCTCGGCCGCGATACCCCACAGAATAAAGGGGTTGCTGAGCCAGCCGAAGGAAAAGACCGATTCCCGATCGCTGCGGCATAAGAAAACATTCACGACTTGCATGACGATGATCGCGCTCAAACAGGCCGTGGTGGACTGCAAGTAAAGAGGATCATTCCAGGCCAGCTCCTGTCCGTAGGACCACCCGCCGTGGCGAAGCACAAAGAAAAAAGCCGCCATCGCCGCGACGGCTTCGATGATTCCTAAGAACGCATACGCCCTAAAAATCAGAGTCCAGTTCCACAACCGTTCATTGGAAGAACGGGGCGGCCTTTTCATGATCCGCGGCTCGGGTTTCTCCACACCCAACGCCAGGGCCGGCAGCATGTCGGTTCCCAAGTCCACCGCCAGGATCTGGATGATGGTCAGCGGCAGCGGAATTTTAAAGAGAACGAAGGTCAGATAAGGAACGATCTCGGGAACGTTGGAGGTCAGGATGTAGGTGAGAAATTTTTGAATATTGGAGAAAACGGCGCGGCCTTCCTCGACCGCGCCGACGATGCTCGCAAAGTTATCGTCCATCAGGATCATGTCGGAGGCTTCTCGGGCCACGTCCGTGCCCGTGATTCCCATCGCAATACCGATATCGGCCATTTTGAGCGCCGGCGCGTCGTTCACGCCGTCCCCCGTCACGGCCACGATTTCTTTCTTGCGCTTCAAGGCGTTGACGATGCGCATCTTCTGATCCGCGCCGACCCGGGCGAAGAGAATTTCCGGAGCATCCAGCGCGAGCTGGAGCTCGGTGTCGGAAAATCGTCGGAGTTGATCGCCCGTGATGATCACGGGCGCTCGGGATTTCATCAGCCCGATCTCGCGGGCGATCGCCCGGGCGGTCTGGGGATGGTCTCCGGTCACCATGATCACTTTGATGCCGGCCTCTTTGCATTTCTGAATCGCCCCGGGAACCTCAGGCCTGGGAGGGTCTTCCAATCCCACCAACCCGGTCAGGATCATGTCCTCCTCCAGATGCAGACGGTCACACCCTTCCGAAACGGGACGGTAGGCGAAAGCCAGTACCCTCAATCCATCCGCCGCCATCGCCTCCTCGGCCCGAAGAAATTTTTCTTGAATCACCGCCGTGAGGGCTTGAACCGTTCCGCCCTGTCGGATTTGACGGCAGAGCGGGAGAAGCGCTTCCAGCGCCCCTTTTGTATAAAGAACGGGACCCTCCGGGGTTCGATGGAGCGTGGACAGCCTTTTTCGATCGGAATCAAACGGGATCTCGTCCAGACGGGGATATTCTTTTTCGATGGAAATCGCCTTTCGGGCCAACCCGACCAGCGCCACCTCCATGGGATCTCCCAGCAGCTCCTCCCGCCCATCCTTTTCGATCTTCTTTAGATTGTGGCAGAAGAGCGCTGTTTCGAAAAAGGCGCGGTGGGTGTCTCGTAGGGGCGGTTCGCGAACCGCCCCTACCTCATCGGGCC
Source organism: Nitrospirota bacterium (assembly GCA_016194285.1). GTDB lineage: Bacteria > Nitrospirota > Nitrospiria > JACQBZ01 > JACQBZ01 > JACQBZ01. The sequence continues at coordinate 1,573 of JACQBZ010000035.1, forward strand.
GATAAAACCGATCATTCAGGTATAATTTTTTTGCCTCCATGCGATTCAAGGTCAGCGTGCCCGTTTTATCGGTGCAGATGACCGTGGCCGATCCCAAGGTTTCGACCGAGGGAAGGTGCCGAATCAAGGCGTTCCTTTTCGCCATGCGTTGAGATCCCATGGCCAGGGCCAGGGTCACGGTGGGCAACAGCCCCTCCGGGACATTGGCGACGATGATACCGATCGCAAAGATAAAGTTCTGCCAGAAGGAGAGGCCCAGCGATTGCCCGATAAAGAAAAAGACCACACCCAGTCCGGTGGCCAGAAGGGCCACCATGCGGCTCAAACGAATGATCTCCTTTTGGAGCGGAGAGAGGGTTTCGCGCTCGGTCTGGGTGAGGTGAGCGATTCGTCCGAACTCCGTTTGCATCCCGGTGGCGAAAACCAGGGCCCGGGCCTGACCCGAGACCATCGAGGTTCCGGCCAGAAGGATGTTTTTGCTCTGAATCAATTCCTCCCGCTCGCTCGGATGCGCATCCCGCGCCTTGGGCAAAGACTCCCCGGTCACGGTGGCATTATTCACCCGCACTCCGAAGCCCTGGATCAATCGGCAGTCGGCCGGAATGTGATCCCCTTCCTCCAGATCGACCACATCACCGGGAACCAGTTCCTCGGAGGGCGTCGGCACCACTTTGCCGTCTCGGAGCACCTTCACCTGACGCGGGAGGAGATTCTGAAGCGCCGCGATCGCCTGTTCGGCCCGGTATTCCTGCCAGAATGAGAACAGTCCGTTGATCAGGATCACGCCCAGGATCGCCAGACCCAACGTGACCATTCCTTTTCCCGGATCATTCCATTCGGCCCAAAAAGCCAGTCCGGCGGCAACCCAGAGGATCAGTGCAAAGAAATGGGCGAACCCCTTCAAGAACCGAAGGACCAGGGATTCTTCTCGAATCCGTTCGACCCGGTTCGGGCCGAACTCCGACCGTCTTCGGCCGGCTTCCGCGACGGGAAGTCCTTCGGGGCCGCTGTGGAGGCTCTTGAGCGCCTCGTCGACTGTGAGATGATGAATCTTCATAGATACCCAGCGAGCAAAGCGAGCGAGACGTCATTCCCGGTCATAGTGGAGCCGTAGAAAATGTGTTGCGCATGAAATGCACGGATCATAATTGCGTATGGTTTGTTCGCACTGCAGTCCCAATTTTTCCTTGGGCAGATTGATATTCGCCTGCACAAACCGCCGCAGATCATCCTCGATCATCTTCTGATTCTGGGACGTCGGCGGGACGATCTTCGCCTCCTGAATCACGCCCGCGTCATCCACGCGGTAGCGATGATAGAGGATACCCCGCGGGGCTTCGGTGCAACCGTAACCGGTTCCCGCACGGGGCCGGATCGGAACGGCGGGCCGGGTCGGCCTCTCATAGCCGTCGATGATCCGAATCGCCTCGTCGCACGCCTGGAGGATCTCGACGCTCCGGACGACGATACTGCGAAACGGATTGCGGCAGACGGCGGAAAGGCCGGCCGCGCGGGCCGCCTCCTGCGCAATCGGCGAGAGCCGGTCGAAGTTCAGGCTGTAGCGTGCGATCGGGCCGACCAGGTAAGCGCCCCGGTTCTTAAAGCGGGAATGCAAGGCGTGGCTGTGCGGAATCTGTTCTTCGACGAAGGAATCCTCGTACTCGCGCACCGAGATGTTCAAACCCCGGTTCGAGATCAGACGACCTTCATTAAAGGGATACTCAAAGGGATGACGAAGCCCGACGAATTCATAGTCCTGGTCAAACTCCGGAACCGGCAGCGTGGCCGTCCAGCGAACCGTCTCCAGCGCCGCCTCCCGCGCCCACCGGAGCCGCTCGGCCACCGGAGCGAGCTCGCTTTTGGTCGGCACCTTGTAGAAACCCCCGACACGCACGTTGATGGGATGAACCTCCCGCCCGCCCATCAAGCGGATAATCTCGTTCCCGGCCTTCTTGAGTTGAAGTCCACGCTCAACGATCCCGGGATGGTCTTTCGCCATCCGGAGGGCATCGGCATATCCCAGATAATCCGGCGCGTGAAGCAGGTACACATGAAGCGTATGGCTTTCGATCCATTCGCCGCAATAGATCAGACGGCGAAGCGCCCGGAGCGGGCCGTCCACCTCGACGCCGAAGGCGTTCTCCATTGCATGCACCGCGCTCATCTGGTAGGCGACGGGACAGATGCCGCAGATCCGCGCGGTGATGTCCGGCGCCTCGCCGAAGGCCCGCCCTCGCAACAGCGCCTCAAAAAAGCGCGGCGGCTCGAAGATCTCCAGCCGGACGTCCACGACCGCGTCGCCCTTGATCTTCACAAAAAGCGCGCCCTCGCCCTCGATCCGTGCGAGATTACTGATCTTGATCGTTTTGTCTTTCATGGGCCTCGCTCTCTTTACGAAACGCCTCGGCAAAGGCGTTCACCCCGCGGAAGACCCGCACGAGATCCTGCTCCCCCACACCGAGGCGGCCCCACCACCGGCTTAAGGAAGACGTGTTGGGCGTTTCCTTCGGGCCGAAGCAGCCGTAACAGCCGCGGTCGTACGACGGGCAGATTGCGCCGCAGCCGGCATGGGTGACGGGTCCGAGACACGGCGTGCCGTGCGCCACCATCACACAGACGTTCCCGCGGAGTTTGCACTCGACGCAGACGCTGTGGGACAGCGTGTTCGGCTTGCGGCCGTGTAGGAAGGCGCTGATCACCTCCACCAACTGCCGTTTGTCGATGGGACAGCCTTGAAGCTCGAAATCAACGGAAACGTGATCCGCGATCGGCGTCGAGGTGTTGAGCGTCTGGATATACTCCGGACGGGCATAGACGATCGAAATAAACTCTTTGACATCCTGAAAATTGCGAAGGGCCTGAATGCCGCCGGCGGTCGCGCACGCGCCGATCGTGACCAGAAATTTCGAGGCGCGCCGGACCTCCTGGATGCGCACGGCGTCACTCGGCGTGGTGATTGATCCCTCCACCAACGAAAGGTCATAGGGACCCTTCACCACCGCGCGCGACGCCTCCAAAAAATGGGCGATCTGGACCCGGTCGGCGATCTTCAGCAACTCGTCTTCGCAATCCAGAAGACTCAACTGACAGCCGTCGCAGGAGGCGAATTTCCAGACGGCCATTTTCGGCTTGCGGCCCTGGCCCATTTACAGTTCGTCCTTTCCGAACCATTCCTGGATTTGATCAAAGCGGAGCACCGGACCGTCCTTGCAGATGAACCGTGGACCGTATTGACAATGTCCGCAGAAACCGATCGCGCATTTCATATTCCGCTCCAGCGAGAGGTAGATCCGATCCGCGGGCACTCCTTGGGCCCGGAGGTCCCGCACGGCGCTTTTCATCATGCCCTCCGGACCGCACATCATCACCGCGCTCTTCCGGGCGTCGATCCGGACCTGACGGAAGAGATTCGTGACGACGCCGACCTTGTATTTCCATTCCCGATCCGGATGGTCCACGGTGAGGTACACCTCCGTATCCGGGTGTTTCTGCCAGGCGCGAAACCGCGCGCGATAGAGCAGGTCCTTCGGCGTCTTGACCCCGTGGAAGATCTTAAGGCGGCCGTAGCGGTCGCGCCGGTGGGCGACATAGTTGATCACCGAAACGACGGGGGCGCAGCCCAGTCCGCCCGTGACGATCACCACATCCATGCCCCGCGCCTCTTCCAGGGGCCACCAGCTCCCGTACGGTCCACGAAGTCCCACCGTATCGCCTTCTTTCAATCCGACGAGGGCGGCGGTCATTTTTCCGACGACGCGGATCGTGTGATCCAGAAATCCGGACTCGTCCGGGTCCGACACAATCGAGATCGGAACTTCACCCGTCCCGAAGACGTAGATCATGTTGAACTGGCCGGGCCGGAACCGATAGGCGCGCCGGATCGCTTCATCCCGAATCCGGAGCCGCAAGGTATGGACCCGCAGGGCCTCCCGGCGCTTCTCGATCACCTCCGCCGGATAGGGAATCCAGGGATTCATTTTTCCGTCTCCCGGATGGCGCGGACCTCCTCGGTGATGTCAATCCCGACGGGACACCATGTGATGCAGCGCCCGCAGCCCACGCAGCCCGATGTGCCGAACTGATCGATCCAGGTGGCCAGCTTGTGCGTCATCCATTGGCGGTAGCGGGACTTCACCGAGGACCGGACGGTCCCGCCGTGAATGTAGGAAAAGTCCATCGTGAAGCAGGAGTCCCACTTCCGCCACCGTTCGGCGTGTTCGCCCGTCAGGTCCGTGACATCTTCCACGGTGGAACAGAAACAGGTCGGGCAGACCATCGTACAGTTGGCGCAGGTCAGGCAACGCGTCGCGACCTCATCCCATCTCGGATGTTCAAAATTCCGATAAAGGAGATTTTTAATGTCGGTCGTGTCCAGCGTCCGACCCATTTGCGAAGCCGTTTTTTCCACGACGCGCTCCGCCGCCGCGTTCTCCTGTTCGGTCGCCTCCGTGTGCGGAACATCGCGAAGAACCTCGGCCCCGCGGTCCGTGCCGACCTCCACCACGAAGTAGTGCCGATCGGCCCCGATAGCCAGCCGGGCAGGCTCCAGAACCTCGGTCAGGACCAGATCATAACCGGCCGTCGCCTTGGGTCCTGTATTCATCGAGACGCAGAAACAGGTTCCGCCGGCCTGACCGCAGTTGACCGCAATGATAAAGAGATCTTTTCGCTGCGTCGGGTAAGAGGAATCCGGGGCGGGGCCGCTGATAAAAACCTTATCCTGAATCGCGATCGCGTGCAGCTCGCATGAGCGGACGCCGATGAACGCCCACTTGGGCGGTTTCTCTTCCTCCGGAATGATCCGAAACCCTTCCCCTTCGCGCCGGGCCTGCCATAGACGCTGGACCGGTTGAAACAGAAATTTTTTCCAGGAGCGCGGTCCGACGGCGTAACCGAAAAGGGCCTCGTCGGCGCGTTTCTTCACCCGATAACGGCCCCCTTCCTGCTCGTCCGTCCATCCGACCGGGAGATCGGCCGTCGAGGCCAAGGCATCATAGACGATCGCACCGTCATGAAGGGTTGGACCGACCAGATTGAACCCCCGACGCTTCAAGGCGTCAAAAAGGAGATCCAGAGAATTTCGATCCAGGATCGGCATGGCTCAGTGGCCGTGGGGATCGCCGCCTTTGGGATTCTGTTCGGTCGCCGGCGGGCCCGGCGCCGCCTTGGGCGCTTTTGGGTACATTGGCTTTTCCTTTTCTCCCGGCGATCCCATCATCGGTTCCATCGGGTGACCCATGCCGTGGCCCATCTTCATCTCCATCTCTTGAAGCTGCTGACGTTGTTCCGGCGTCAGGACCGCCTTGATCTGCTGCTGGAGTTGAAGATGGCTGATCTCCAGATCGGCCATCGCCTCGTACTTTTCCTTCGTCTTCGCCTTGACCTTCTCCAAATTGACCGGGTCGGCCATCAGGAGCTCTTCGATTTCCACCCCGGCCATCCGGATCCTTCCGAAAAGGGGGATCGCCTCCTTTTGATGCTGAATCCGGAGGGTCTGGATCTTCTTCCGCTGCTCCGGCGTCAGGTCCAGATGATTGATCGCCATCATCGTCCTCATCATGCCCCTCATGCCGCCGTCCATCCCCATCCCTTCATGCATGCCCATGCCCTCGTGCATGCCCATTTCGTCGCCGCGCATTTCCTCGCCCGGCATCCCGTGCATCTGAGCCGGGACGGCCGACGGGGCCAGCATGAACACCAAACTGCAAACGACCAAGATCAATCTTCGATGCATTTTTCCTCCTTTGGGATATCTTCCTATTATAAGCTACCGGCCGGGTCCCTGGCGCAATCGAATAAAGAACCAGGCCAGCAAGACGACAAACAACGGAACCGCCAGGGCGCTGAGCGAGAAGCCCAGAATCGTTCTCGTGCCCTCCAGATAAAGAAGCCCGAGCATTCCGAAGAAGACGGCCGTCAGGACGATCCCCAGAATCCTCAGATCGTTCTGCCGGTCGAATTCCCGCTCGATCTCTTTCAAGTCGCCCGCATCGAATTTAATTCCGATCTCCCCCCGCTCCAGCTTTGTCAGCACGCCCTGAACCCGATCGGGTAGATCCTGGATGAATCCCAAGTAGTCCAGAATATCCGCTTCCAATGTCTGGAGCGTTTTTGCGGGGCTGAAATGCTTCCACATGGCCTTTTTCACAAAAGGTTCCAGCTCCCGATTAAAATCAAACTCCGGGTACAACATCAAACCCATGGACTCGGTCGTCACCAGCGCCTTGCCGAACAACGCGAGATCTCCCGGAAATCGGATGCCGTTCTGCGCCCCCCGGTTGATCACGCGGAAGAAGGCCCAGGCCACGCTCGGCCGGCGCTCCGAGAAGAAAAATTCGCTCAGGATGCCGGCCACGTCTTTTTCAAAACTGCCGACATCGCTCTTTTCATCGATCAAGGCCATATGCAGGATGTGTTTGATGAACCCGTCGACGTCCTTGTTGACAAACGAGACAAGACAGCTCAGGAGTTCTTTGCGCGTTCTTTGATCGAGGTATCCGACCATCCCGAAATCGTGAAGGCAGAGCCGACCGTCCGGCATGGCGAAAAAATTTCCGGGATGGGGGTCGGCATGGAAAAAGCCCGATATAAAAAATTGGTGAAAGAGGGCGTCCACGCCGATCGAGGCCAATTGCTTCCGGTCCAATCCAAGCGCCCCGATCTGGCCCAGGTCATTGGCTTTCACTCCATGCGAAAACTCCATGGTAATGACCCGGGGCGTCGTAAAATCCCAGAATATTTTCGGAATGTAAATTTGCGGGTTTTCTTTAAAGATAAAGGCAAACCGTTCCGCGTTGTGGCCTTCGACTCCGAAATCGAGTTCCCGCAGGGTCCAGTCGGCAAATTCCCTGACCACCCTTACCGGCTGATAGACCCGCAGTTCGGGGATAAAACGCTCCGCCAGGCCGGCTAGGTAATAAAAGATGTGGACATCCTGCTCGATCATCTTCCGGATACCCGGCCTCTGGATCTTCACGGCGACCTCGGTCCCGTCCTTCAACACGGCCCGGTGCACTTGAGCCAGTGAGGCCGCCGCCACCGGCGTCTCCTCAAACGATTTGAAAACCTCCTCGGGATATCGGCCCGTTTCCTCCTTAAAAATGCGCCGGGCTTCCTCGCCAGGGAATGGCGCGGCGTCGCTTTGAAATTTTGAAAGTTCTTCGGCCAATGCCTCACCGACCACGTCCGCCCTCAGGCTTAAGACCTGCCCCAACTTGATAAACGTCGGGCCCAAGCGTTCCAAAACAGACCGAAGGACGTCGGGGGACAGAACCGGTCTTCCCGTTTCCATCCGGATCAGGCGCGCCTCCGACGTCCGTCGTGTCAAGAAGCCCGAGAGCCGGGACCAAAACGGGATGAGATATTTCAGCCGGAGTTGATCGATCAGCGCACCCCCGCCCGACTCGCTGACCACCGTCAGAATCTTCCGTAAGCGATTCAGGTCCGAGAATCCGACTCTGAAAGATCGAGCGTCTTTATTCATGGGTATCTACTTCGGCGCCTCTGGCTGCATCATCCCCTGCTGTTTCATCATGTCCTGATGCTGTTTCATCATCTGGTCCATCTGCTTCATCATCTCGCCCATCTCCTGCTTACCGCCCTTGTCTCCCATCATGCCTTGCATGTGCTGCATCATCTTCTTCATCATCTCCATCATCTCGCCCATCTGATTCATCATCTGCATCTGACCTTGATCCGCACCTTTCATCTCCATCTCGCCGCCCTTCATCATTCCGCCCCCCTTCATCTGGGCTGAAACCACCGGGCCGATCATCAAAACCAGAGCCAACATTACGACTGTGACCATTGCGGTATTCATGCGGATATTCATGGTTGCCTCCTTTGGTTTCTCCGTTAAGGTTATTCTACAAATTGTCCGGTTTTTTTTAAAATTTCTCCCTTCAGACGGCCAGGCAGAAGCAGCCGGTCTGTATCCGCCCCACAATGTCTCCTACGGATTCTGCGGAAGATCCCATCGAAACACCGCCTCTTTTTCACCCGGCAATCCCTTCAAAGTGAGCTCAAGCCAGGTCGGCGGCTTCTCGCCCGGAAGATGCTCGCCGATCAGATGCCCGATCAGGTGCTCACCCGCCTCGGTCATCTGCGGAAAAAACAAGACCCCCTCTAAATGCCGGGAAGACGCGCCGCGCCCTTCCGACCACTGCCAGGGAGGGATACTAATCTCTTTGTCGTTGCGCAACAAACTTTTCTCTTTCACATCATACATCCTCAGATCAACCGATGTCGAATCCATTATAACCGTGAAGCCAAGATTATCGTGGACGTTAAATCGCTTTGCATACTCATGGTAGAGGGCATCCGGACGCTTCATGCCCCGCGCTCCTTCCGCCACCGCCAGGGTTCTGAAGAATTCGGGTGTATTCCAGGTCACGGTGATCCTGACGTCACCGGCGGTGGCCTTCCGGGTGAACGTGTCCTTCACGCGATGGAATGCTGCGACCCCCGCCGTGGAATCTTCAGGAACTTCCGCACCGGGAATATCGGGGCTGCGACTGACGAACTCTTCGACCTCCCGGTGCTTTACGAAATCCCAGACGATGAACCCGGCTAATAAAATCAGACCCACCACGACATACGGCCAGATCTTCGCCTTTCTCCGAATATTGTTCATCTCCATCACCCCCTTGAGTTTACGCCCGCCGCCAAAGGCGTGGCATGAAACGAGGCACCTGTTCCATATACTCGCGGTAGGCCGGCAAGCGCTGGAGCAGATCGATTTCTTCCAAGCGAGCTTGGACGATAAGCCAGACGAATCCGAGCGCGCAGGCTACCCCGACAGTGAACGTCGGCTTGAGCAACACCCCCCCAACACATATCAAAAGTCCGCCGGCATAGATCGGATGGCGGACATAAGCATACACGCTGTGGCGTACCAACGCGTCGCGGACAGAAGGCCACCCTGTTGGCTGGCCCAACACCACATGGCCCCAGACGAATGGAACCGAACCCACGGTAACGAGTAGCCAGCCGAGACTCTTCGCTGCCCAACCACCGATGAACAACAACGGTGCAGGCTGAAACCATGCAAGGAGAAAACCCCAGAGGCCTAAAGGTATACCGAGGTAATTCCTTAAGATCGATGTGGCCAGTTCACCCTGCGGTTCGCCCCACCAACGCGAGTAGGCCGCCGTGAAGGCGCTGGCTCCAGCCAGGCCAAAACCGAGCAGCAAGGGGATAAGAAACAGATACATCTCTTGACCCGCAACAGTTATTCCCATCGCCGGAGGATGAAGTTATAAATCGGCACATACACAAGTCCGGTGTAGGCTCCATATATAAAGCTCCTCAGCAGTCCCACGAAGAAGCCGGAGAGGCTTCCCCATTTAAAACCCGGGAGCGCAATCTCCAGAAACTCGTGCATGTGCAGGCTCTCCGGCGCGATGAGGCCATACAGCACGCAGAGGAGAAAGGTCACCGTGCTAAAAATCGCCAGCGACCAAGTCACGATTAGAAGATTCAGCGGTTTCATCGGCGACCCCCTCTTTCATCTTTATCGTGCCCCTCATGGCCGCCATGTCCTGGAAGCAGATGGCAGCCGACCATCAATAAAACCACCAAGATAAAAAACCAATTCTGTCTCAGGAATTCAATCATGATCCTCTCTCCCGCTCTTTCGATTTGCGACGTCTCACCTGGATCGCTCCCCAGATCAGCACCGCTGGGCAAACCAACAGTATGGCGACGAGAAGGGACGTCCAGACCGAAAACCCTAACAGCAACAAGATCGCTGCGGCAAGTCCCAGCATCGCATAGGGGCAGAGCCATGCCCATCGGCCCGCCCATACCAGACAGGTTTTTACCGCGCCCGGTCTCATCCAACAAATCTCCTTTGACTGCAATACATACAACCGCAGATCCCGATTTCAGCTGGTGGACAGCTTCTTCCGCTTCAGCAACGCCGAGTTGACGATGACCGATAGAGAACTCAAGGCCATCGCGGCCGCCGCGATAATCGGATTTAAAAAGCCCAAGGCTGCCACCGGAATGCCGATGGCGTTATAGATAAAGGCCCAAAAAAGATTTTGCTTGATCTTCCGCATCGTGGCGCGGGAGAGGCGGATGCCGGACACCACGTCACGCACATCGTTCTTGACCAGAATGATCCCGCCGGTCTCTTTCGCCACATCCGAACCGGAGCCGATGGCGATGCCGATATCGGCCGCCGCCAATGCCGGGGCATCGTTGACTCCGTCGCCCACCATCGCCACCACTTTTCCCTGTTTTTGTAAATCCTGCACGACCCGAGCTTTGTCGGCGGGCAGGACTTCGGCAATGACACGTTCAATCCCCAATTCCTTTGCAATCGCCCGGGCGGTGCGCTCGTTGTCTCCGGTGAGGAGAATCACTTCGACGTTCTCCGTGCGCAGGGCAGCGACCGCCTCTTTCGCCTCCGGCTTGAGCGTATCGGCCACTGCGACGACCCCGACCAACTTCCCATCGCACCCAACGAGCATGGCCGTTTTGCCCTCCGATTCCAGACGCGTCATTGATGCTTCCGCTGTCGCGGGGTCGATCCCCTCCCGCTGAAAAAGACGCCGGTTGCCCAAGAGGACCTTTTTCGCATCGACGTCTCCCCGGATCCCGTGACCGGGGATCGCCTCAAACCCGGTGACTTTGGGAAGCTCCAGTCCGCGGTGTGTAGCTGCCCGAACGATCGCTTCGCCCAAGGGATGTTCCGAGCCGACTTCCACGGCGGCGGCGAGTCTCAGGATTTCCTCTTCCTTCGAATCGGAGAGTGAAATAATGTCCGTGACGTTCGGCTCCCCTCGAGTGAGCGTTCCGGTCTTGTCGAAGATGACGGCCGTGAGTTTCTGGGCCCGCTCGAGGACTTCGCCCCCGCGGATCAAAATGCCGCCCTCGGCTCCCTTGCCGACGCCCACCATCAGCGCCGCCGGGGTGGCGATGCCCAGCGCGCAGGGGCAGGCGATGATGAGCACGGCGATGAAGGCAAGCAGCGCTTGCGGAAAATTGCCCGACAACCACCAGCCGGCAAAGGAGAGAACCGCCACTCCTACGACGGCCGGAACAAAGTAGCCCGTCACCTGATCGGCGATCCGCTGAATCGGCGCGCTGCTGGCCTGAGCCTCTTCCACCATTTTGATGATCTGGGCCAGAGCCGTCTCGGCGCCCACCCGCGTGGCCTTGAAGCGGAACAGGCCGGTGCGATTCAACGTGCCGCCGATCACCTGCGCCCCCGGCCCTTTTTCCACCGGCATCGATTCGCCGGTCAGCATCGACTCATCAACCGCCGAGGCCCCTTCCAGCACCGCTCCATCGGTCGGAATCTTCTCCCCGGGGCGTACGACGACAATTTCATCTATCATCACCATCTCGGCAGGAACCTCCACCTCTGTTCCTTCCCGAATGACGCGGGCCGTCGCCGGTTTTAGATCCATCAGTTTGCGCACGGCGGCCGACGAGCGTTTTTTGATCAACTCCTCCATATATTTTCCTAACAGCACAAAGGCGATGATGACGGCCGAGACCTCAAAATAGACGTCCCGCTCCTCGACCTTCACCGGTAGCACATCGGGAAAGAAAATCACGGCCACGCTGTAGAGGTAGGCCACCGTGGTGCCGAGTGCGATCAAAAAGTCCATGTTGATCGTCCGGGTCCGTATGGCGTTCCAAGAACCGACGTAGAAGGACCACCCGCCGATGAATTGCACCGGCGTCACCAGGATGAAGAGCCACATGCCCCATGTGAACCAGGGAAGCTGAGGAATCGGCGCCCAGGTCACGATGGTCGCGCCCGCCGCCAGCGCGATGAAGGCCGCGGCCCGGAGGATCGCCAGGGCCAGAACTCCTGTCAGGGCGATCGTGACACGGGTCCGCATCGATTTGAGTTCGGCCTCGGGCGATTCGAAGGTTCGCTGACAGCCGACGCTGCAAAAATAGTAGGCGCGTCCTCCTCGCTCCGATTTAAGCGCCGTCGTCTTGTCCACCACCATCCCACAGATCGGGTCCTTGGCTTTCTCCTTTGAAGCCTTGACAGCGGCGGTGGGCATACCCTCAGCCGCCTCCGCTTTTGCTTCCATCTGTGTGACACGATGACCTTCCAAGATGAAACTTGCTGGATTCATCTCAAATTTGCGGAGACACTCCGGAGAACAGAAATAATAGGCCACTCCCTTATAGACCGATCTGCCCGCCGCCGTCTTCTCGTCCACCTGCATGCCGCATACCGGATCGGTTATCATGACCATCCTCCTCTGTTTTACATCCCGATCCCTTAACTCCGGGAGAGACGGTTGTAGATCCAAGCCACCGCACCGGCCAGGAAGGCCATCCCAAGGCCGGTTCCCAGAAGTCCGGCAATGAAACTCCCCCAACTGATCGTACTGGCCATACCGCTGAGATCAATATGAAAGAGATAGCTAAAAAAAGCTCTGGTTGTCTCAGGTGCGATAGCCACGAAGAACGCGCAAATCGTAAAGACCGCAGCCGTGACAGCCCCCACGGCGAGGGCAAAGGCACGAATATCCAGTTTCATGACTGACCTCCTTGAACCTTTTACTCCCGTTGACAGCGGCACCAGACACAGTCGCAATCCTCATGGGAACAACTGTAATCCCTGAAACGGCTCCGGCGCAAGTAGAACGGATAGGTCACAGGATAAAGGAGCCGCTTAAGTAGCGATGGGTTGCACTGCCGCCGCACTAGTTCCCTGGGGTCGCGACTCCGCCCGATGTAGTCTGCCAAGCGCCGGTAACCCCCATTCCCAAAAAGTTCAAAAAGGAATCGATTCACCAAGCCGGTCCTAAGCTGAGGAAGCAGTTCGTGCCTCCACAGGCGATCGTAGTCCTTTCCTTCGATGATCGCACGGGCCGCGAGATGCCCGGACATGATGGCATACCGTATCCCGAACCCAAACAGGGCATCCTGGAAACCGGCCGCCTCCCCGACATAAAGTTTTCCGCTCCTTTGCTCCGTCGGTCGAATTGAGAAATTACCGTAGCCCCCGAACTCCCTCGGATGTTTCATGTCCAGCGGGACAATTTTTTGAAAAGCCGCGAGCGTCTTCTTATAGAACTCCTTCTCCCGTCGAAATTCGCGGAGAATCACCGTCGCCAGTGTGGCTCGTCCTTGATGAACAAGGAGATAGGCATACCCTTTGGGGGCGAGTCGGTCATCCCCGATGGCCACAGCCATGTCGGGTAGTTCCGTCTCAAAAAGGACTCCCTTGACAATCGCATCTGCTACCTTTGGACCGATCGCTACAATGCCCCCTTCGGGAAGTTTCTCCACACGCTTGTTGAAGACGAACTCCACCCCCGCTTCGAGCGCCTGGGCTTTCAGTCCATAATCCAGCGTTCCCGCCTCGCTTCCCCTCCGGACAAGATAAAAGAAGGGTTCGAATGACCGGACCGTCACCTTCCGTAGATCCGGATCATACAGATCGCCTTCGCGATAAGGTTGGCAGAGAAAATTGATCTTGATTCCCATCCGCTGAAGAAGATCGGTCACATCCTCTCGGCTACTCCAGTTCTCCAGCCCCTGGAAATCGCCGTGGAAGCGGTGTCCTACGTCGGACCGTTCCTCATGCACGATGACACGGTATCCATGGTGCGCCAGCGTCATGGCGGCCACAAGCCCCGACGGCCCTGCACCCACGATCTCGATAGGCTGATCTTTTCTATCCATCACGATCTCCCTTGAACGGTTGCGCTTTGTAGATCTTCCAAAGAGGTCATCCTTCAAGAGACGGCCACGATTGATCGCACCGCATCCAGAAACTTTGCATCGCTGATCGCCGAGAGATGGCTTTTCAACCGGACCCTCCCGGATTGGTCCAAGATCAAGAGATTGTAGAGGGGACAGGCATTCTCCGGGTGCTCAAATTCCAGGATCCGGCCAACCCAGTCCTCCGGGTCCAGAAGAAGCGGGAAGTCGATCCGATGGGTGCGAAGGATCCGCTCCGGCGTATCCCGATCGTCCCCCAGGGTCGAGATGGCTATGATCTCCAGCCGATCCCGCTTTTCCTCATAGACTCTCTGGAGGAGACCGATCCGCTCCTCGCAGCTTGAGCAGAGATTCGTCAACCAGAGAACCACGGCTTTTTTCGGAAAAGCATGCGACAGGGTGACCGGCTGACCGTAAAGGTCGCGCAGGGTAAAATCCGGTATCCGTTCCCCGGCCTCCATTGCTTTTTTACCGAAAGAATGAAACAGCCAGCGGGCGTAGATAAAGGCTTTCCAAAATACCCTGCTTATTGGTGACAGAATTCTTAGCATGACATTTCTTTCCCGGATTTCCAATCGCGACTGTCACACGCCGCCAAACTTTGGGATAAACATCGGCGTCCTGGCCCGGTACTGCCGATAGCGGTCCCCGAATTGGGCTTCCTCCTCAGTCTCCTCCCGCCGCGCCAGGCGGACGTACATATAGACCAGAACGGGAAACATCAGGAGCGTCAAGAAGGTCGGCCACTGGAGCAGGAATCCAAACAGGATCAGAACGAAGCCCACGTATTGCGGATGCCGGATCCGGGCATAAGGTCCCGTCACGGCCAGGCTGTGGCCGCTCTGTGCGGCATGAAGCACCTTCCAGGCGGCCGAAAGCAGAATGAATCCCCCGAAGATCAGGATGTTGCTGATGAGGTGGAATGGACCGAAATGGGGGTTCGTTCGCCAGCCGAACAGGATTTCCAGCAGATGGCCCGACTCGTGGGAAAAGGGATCCAGACCGGGATAACGCCGCTGGAGCCAGCCCGAAAGGAGATAGATCGTGAGCGGGAATCCGTACATCTCGGTAAACAATGCGATGATGAAAGCCGAAAAGGCCCCGAACGACCGCCAGTCCCGCCGGTTGCGCGGATGTGTGAAGCTGAACGCGAAGATGATAAAGACCAGCGCGTTGATCACGACCAGCGGCCACAGACCGTATGCCGGCGCGTCGTTCATGGTCGTTCCCTCCCCGAGTCGGAATGACGATCTCCTTCGTGCTCTTTCGGTTCCCCATGGCCGCCGTGTCCGAACAGATGAAGCAGTATGCACGCGAGCAGCAGGTACGGCAGTGCCCCGAACAGATGGGCGCGGTGCTCAGTGAAGAGAAAGAACACCGCGATCGCCAGAAAGCCCAGCAGCACCAGGCCGCCGCGGGATCGTAGCCAATTATTCCTGGACGGTCGAGTTTCATTGTTCATCGGTTACCCCCTACCTTCCTTGCCGTGAAAGGATGTAATGTACAAGATCCCAGGCGCTTTCCTCCTTGCCTTTGAACTGGCTGCTGAAGCCGGGCATGGGGGTCCCGTCCAGGCCGGTCATGATGGTCCGATAGATGTCTTCGTGAGAGGTCCCGTTCCCGAAGGTCTCCTGGCGGGTCAGGTCCACCGGCTTGATGGGAAGCCCTCTTTTATCCTTTAACGAAATACCCGTCCCTCGGCCGTCCAGTCCATGGCATGCAAAGCATCCCAATCTTTTGTAAACTTCTTTTCCGCGCACGACGCTCTCGACCGAATAGGTATACGGCCCCACATGTTCCACATACTTGATGGTTGTTTGGGTAGGGAGCTCTTTTTGAATGAACTCTCGAGCGATATACAACGAGACCTGCCTGATCCTTTCCTCTCCAAGATTTCGGAAAGACGGCATGAAACCAGGGATTCCTTCACGGATCGTCCGCATCAGATCCTCCAACATGGGCAGCTGACCCGACTCGGTGGATCGGAACTTGAAAATCCCGGCCGTAAAATCATTCGGACGGGGATGCGAATAGGGACCGATAAAAATCGCTGCGGCGCCATCGCCCCGTCCCTTCGATCCGTGGCAGTGGATGCAGGTCATCCGATAAATCATCTTCCCCGTCGCAATGTCCGCGGCGCCCGTTTCTTCCATGCGTCCCATATCATGCCCCTGTTCCGGATTCGTCTGGCCGAATCCAGCTTCCGTATAGAAGAGGGACAGACATGTCGTTGCGACCACGACCAAACCAAAACTGAAAGCGTGACGGTTCATAGGTATTGCCTCCTCGATCCCGCGAGCCTGCCTAAAAATCAAAATCAACGCCCAGAGCAACGAAGTTTCTAAAATTCCGAAGCGCATTTGTGCCGACCCCTTCTAGGTTATAACTATCCCTTAGGTAGAACGAGAAATTATCTCGCATATAGAACCGCGCCTGAGCCGCAATGGCCTTACCATCGGCTTTCTGGCTGATAAACCCGCCGGCGCTGAGCTGGTCGTACCGGATCGATAATAACAGTCGATCAGTCGCCAGGTAATCCCCTTCGATGGTGAATCCATTGGCGGTGCGATCAAAAGGACTGCTGATGCCTACGGGCAGGTTGCGGATGGTGTCCCAAATAAAGGCGCCGTAGAGGTCCAGATATTTATATTTGAGATTCCCTGAAAATCCATAACGAAGCCAGTTGACCAGACTGGTATCCACCATGGCCGTGTCATTCCCCCAATTGATTAGGCCGGAAATACTCCCCGAGGTGTAGGCTTCCTGCCCGAAATTCAGCCGCGCCATTAAATATGGATCCTTCTTCGAGTTGACATCCCGGTTCCCGGCCTGAAGGCCCTGCATTGCGCCGCCCTGGAGAAGTAGGTTTCCCATCATCGCATGGAGGTCGATCCCGAAATCCCCGGGGGTGTTGTAAAGGACTTCTTTGGTCACCTCGACCGAATTGCCGTCGGCTGTTTTCACTCCGAAAAACTTCGAGGCGAAAGCATAGGGTGTCAGGCCGAAACGCTGAAGGATTCCTGAATCGACGCGGCCGGGAATATTCAGAATAACTTGCCGGTTCGTGGGATAGGAAAAGTTGGTCGAGGGATCGATCTTCCCGATCATCACCATGGGCCCCATGAACATTATTCCACCCCCACCCCCTTCTCCATGCGCCATCCCCGGCATCGTCTCTCCGCTCTTTGCATAGGGCGCTTTGAGCAACGGCTGAAGATCAACCATAAGGAAGAACTCTTTCCCGATGCCGAATTCCGACCTCTCCTCAAAGAACCCTCCAGGAATCCCCTGGACGGCTCCAGCCTCGCGGTCAAGTTCAATGAAATAACTAATCTCGTCCGTATAGGTGCCCGCCAGATAAATTTCCAGATCCCTTGGAAAAGTCAGGTTGGTCTCATCGGGATTACTTCCCTGAAAGGACTCGACCAAATTGCCGTTGGCCCGAAAAGAGAAAATATTCAAGAAATCGGTCTCGGACCAGACCCGGCCGATGTTCCGCTTCTTCTTCGTCTCGCCCTCCTGGACCGTCGGAATCTGAAAGCCGGCCATGTGAAAGGCTTCACCAAAAGCATTTAACCGGGGGGGGTTGGTGTGGCAGGAGGTGCAGGAGAGATCATATTTCCTCGCAAAGGCCGGGATGGCAAAACAGGATGATGGGAATAGTGTAATCATAATGACACCCAGAAATAAACCGCACAGAATTTCGTTCCTGTTCCATCTGCAAGAAACCGGACGCATGCTCTCCCCCTTTTTATGATTTCCTGCTCCCTGTATCGTAGAAAGGTTTCATCGGCTACGCGCTACGGCAGCCGCCAGCGGAACAGGCGTATCGGCACGCCGCCGACGCCTTCGATTCGCAGTTCAATCATACCGTCCCGCCCCGGTTCCGGTTTGAACCGCAATACCCCCTTGCGATGATGGCCGCCCGGAGGGTCGCCTTCCCACTGAAGCGGGGAGTGCGTGCGCCCCTGCGCGTCGACGAGCACCGAGAATCGGGCTGGATCACCCGCAAGGGCGACCGTATGCGTGTCGAATACGACCTCAAATTCCCATGTCTCGGCACCGGGCGCCAGCCGTCGAGGCGTCACCTTGACGATGACGCCGCCCTCCTTGTTGATTTGCGACGATAGGCCGGAATCGGCCTGGGCCCCGTGAGCGGCCCCGACCCATGCGGCGAACGCAAACACAGCCGCAGCCGACAGGAACATCCAACGTACCGCGCTTATGCGCACCGTGCTCATGCGTGGCTCTCCATCTGCACCATGTGCCGCGTGGCCTGCACCGCCTTGCGGCCGACGTACACCACGCCCGCCATGTTGAACAACAAGCCCACCCAGAAAAGCTCGGTCTGGTATTGTGCCACGAGAGCGACAAGACCGGTGGCCCCGAGCACCGGCACGACGTTGGCGAGGTAATGCGTGCAGCACGAGATCATCGCCGCGGTGGAGGTTCCGCCGGAGACCGCGACGACCTTCCCCGAGCCGTCCGTATGGCGCGTGACAATTCGCAAGTGAGTGTAGAGCCCGATCTGGATGCCAAAGCCGGCCGCCAGCGGGAGAACGAAGTACCAGAACTGGCCGAATTGCGCGAGGGCGAACTCCCGGCCGGAGACCAAGGTCAACACCGCGAAGTAGACGGCCAGCAGCAACACCGCCGCCGTGAGGCCGATTAGTATGGGTCGCATCCATCTGCTGCCTGTCATGTCGAGCGCCTCCTTCCGTCTGCCACCGTGCGGGTTCGCATCGACATGATCACCGTTCCCTTCCAAATCGGGCCGGATCGATCTCCAGCTCACCGCACTTCAAAGCGACCATCTCGCGCAGGGTCGTCTCCTCAGCTAGGAAGAGCTTGACTGCGGCGGGATCGAACTGGACACCCGACATTTTGAGAATCTCCTGTTTCGTGGAATCGAACGAGAGTTCGGACTGGTAAGGGCGCTTCGAGGTCATAGCGTCCAGCGTATCGATGATCGCAAAGATGCGCGCGCCCCATGGGATCGCTTCCTTCGCCAGTCCGCGGGGGTATCCTGATCCATCATAACGCTCCTCGTGACTAAACACAATCTCCTCAGCCTCGGCCAAGAACGGGATGCCTTTCAGGATCTCTCGGCCGATCTCAGGATGCCGCCGCATCTCGGCCCATTCGAGCTCCGTCAACGGCCCCGGTTTGAGGAGAATTGCATCCGGTACGCCGATCTTTCCGATGTCATGCAGCAACGCGCCCCAGTAGATCTGGTGAAGCCGGTCGGGATCGTTCGTGATCCGTTTTGCCAGCACGAGCGTGTGACAGGCGACGCGCTTGGAATGAAGACCGGTCTCGTGCTCCCGCGCATCGAGCGCTGCGGCCAGGGCCTCGGCCATCTGGAGATAGGCCTGGTCGCGTTCGGCTCGGACGGCCCGAAACTCCTTCTCTTTCAGAAAACAGCCCTCGCAGCAATAGGCCTCCCCGGCCATGGCGTAAAGGCTTCCCGCAATCGCCATCCCGCAAGAGCGACAGGCCGCGCCCACCGTCGGCATCCCTCGCCGTCCCGCCTCGGGGCGTTCATGATGTTTAGCGGCCATGGGGATCCTTTCCCTTTTGATAATCCCGGTGATTGGAAAATCAATTCAGCGCGACCCGTTCCAGATAGTCCGGGACGCGGCAGCGCCAGCCCCGCTGCTCCTCGATCCGGTGCCGCAGCGCATCCGCCGCAACGGGTTCCCCGTGCGTAATAAACGTTTTTCGCGGCGGCGCATCAAAATGGCCCAACCAGTCCATGATCTCGACATAGTCCGCATGCGCGGACAAGCCGTCCAGGGCCACGACCTCGGCCCGCACGGGCACATACTCGCCGTGAATCTTGACCGATGGAGCTCCGTGGACCATCGCCTCACCCCGCGTCCCGCCGGCTTGAAACCCGACAAAAAGAATCGTGTTGCGCGGTTCCGGGGCGAATGCCTTGATATGGTGCAGCACGCGGCCGCCGGTCGCCATACCGCTTGCCGAGATCAGGATCATGGGCTCCCGGAGTCTGTTCAGCCGCTCGGACTCCTCCACGCTGTTGACGAAGTGAGCGGCGCCGCACATCGCCTTGCATTCGGCCGGCGTCAATCGATGCTCTCGGAAGTGATTGCAGTAGAGGTCGGTCGCTTCGACCGCCATGGGGCTATTGAGATAGACCGGAATGTTCGGGATCGCCTGTGAGGATTTGAGGAGATGGATGTAATAGAGCACGGACTGGGTACGGCCGACCGCAAACGACGGAATCACGATCACGCCGCCGCGCTCGACCGTCCGATTGATCACCGCGGCCAGCGCCGCCTTTGGATCGGTCGGGTCGTGACGGCGATTCCCGTAGGTCGACTCGATCACCAGATAATCGGTCTTTCGAATTGTGGCCGGCGGTTTCATGATCAGATCATGTGGACGCCCAAGATCTCCTGAAAACAGAATGGAAATACCGCCGTTTCTCAAAGAAACAAGGGCCGAACCCAGGATATGCCCGGCGGGCAAGAGTCGCAAGATCAGGCCGTTTCCCAAATCGCGGTCCTGATCAAAATCGACGGGTGAGAACCGAGGCAGCGACTGCAAGGCATCCTGCTGCGTGTACAGGGGAAGCGCCGGGGTATGTTTGGAATATCGATGCTTGTTGGCATGCTCCGCATCTTCCTCCTGAAGGTATCCGCTGTCCGGCAGCAGGATGGCGCAGAGATCGCGCGTGCCCGGCGTGCAGTAGATCTTGCCCGAGAAACCTTCCTTGACCAAGAGAGGCAGGTAGCCGCTGTGATCCAGATGGGCATGCGTCAGGACGACCGCGTCAATTTCGGCCGGGCTGATCGGAAGGGATTCCCAGTTTCGAAGCCGCAACTGTTTGAAGCCCTGGAACAGACCGCCGTCCACCAGCAACTTTTTGGGACCCGAGGTGATCAAATATTTGGAACCGGTCACTGTGCCGGTGGCGCCTAAAAACGTGATCTCCATTCCGACATCCTAACATATTAAGGCCTGGATTCGCTCCGAGAAAATAATCGCTTCACCCGATTCTTAATCAACAGGGCCAATATGTTGACCAGATGGAATTTGTACAGACTCAACGGCCAATTCAATTCCTCTTTGTCACAAATGGTGCTGATATTGACCTCCCGGACCTCGTTCGCGATCCGATCCCAACGGGACCACGTCGCTGATGGGGCCGTGAAGAACGGCCTTCTTTCGAAAGTCATAAAGACTCGGCGGATGGATGAATACGACGTCGGCATTAAACATCATAGCGCCTATCGATCGAAAACGGCCACGAGGATCAGCACAAATAGAACCAGACCGATCGCGACGGCCGCTCCCCCGGCGATCCAGCCCAAGACCTTCAGCCACATCGGCGGCGGTTCGGTCCGGATCGAGGCCAGCCGGCCCTCTTCCGTCAGCCGCTTGAATTCCTCCGGCCGTTCCTCGCGGAGCTCCGTCTCGCTCACCCGCCCCGTGAAGATCACGAGATCCATCGGAAACTTCTCCGGCCGCAGGTGGGTGTTGAAATAATGAATGGTGAAGATGAAGGCCGTCGCCAGGAGGGCCTCCTCTCCGTGAATGAGCAGCGCCACGTTGAACCACCATCCCGGAATAAATCGGGCCATGAATTCATCGAACCACAGGATGTAGCCCGTGATCCCGATGACCGGCATTCCCCAGAAGACGGCCAGGTAATCGAATTTCTCCCAATAGGTAAAGCGGCCGAACGTGGGCTTGGACCCGAGGCCGAAGAACCAGAGAAAGTTTCGGACGATATCCACGATATCCCGGGGCTGAGGCATCAGGGAGTTCGGCCCCCAAAGGACGCCCCAGTCCTTTCGGACCCCGACCCAATAGAGGATCTGGATCAAATGGTAGAAGAACAGGATCGTGAGAATGACCGCAAAGATCCGATGACAAATTCCCATCGCACCGAAGCCGCCCAGGGCGCGCGCCAGCCGGGCCGCCCAGGCGGACTCGCTGTAGAGCAGAGGCAACCCCGTGATCACGATTCCCAGGAAGCTCACAATCAGAATCCCGTGAAGGATCCGTTGACCGAGCGTGAACCGGACGTAATAGGAACCGGTCTTCTGCGGATGAGCTCGGGGGCGTTCACCGGACCACCGGGCCACCATCGCCCGCATCCCCCAGAGCAGCGTGTGGAGGCCGAAAAAGGCAAACACCCCCAGCAGAAGCAGAACCATAAACCACCCGACATAATAGAGCACCGGATTACGGTCCCGATCATCCGGATCGGCGTGGGGATCGTATTGGACAAAACCGGCCGTGGCTCCCGCGTGGCATCTCCCGCAGGTCTGTACCAGGTTCGCCGGATTAATCTTCGAACGGAGGTCCCGACCCGGCTGAATGTCGTGGTCGCCGTGGCAGTCGGAGCAGCGCGCCACGCGGGTGAAGCCGAGGCGGGTCACCTTCCCATGGTAGGTGTCGCGAAACGTTCGGAGTGACTCGGAGTGACAGGTCCCGCACTCCCGGACGACTTCCAGTTTCCAGGCCGCCATCTCGACCCGGCGAATCTCATGGGTGGAGTGGCAGTCGGTGCAGACGGGGGCGGAGTAGAGGCCCGCCGCGAATCGCTGACCGTGAATACTTTCGCGGTAACTATTCAGTACACCGGCATGGCAGCTTCCGCAGGTGTCGGGGACATTGGTTCGATGGACCCGCGAGGCGGGATCGGTCGCCGACCGGATGTCGTGAAAGCCGTGGCAGCCGGCGCAGTTCGGCGCGACGACGAGACCGCTTTGAGTCACGGCCTTGCCATGAATCGAGTCCCGGTAATGTTCGTAAATATTTTCGCCGGGGGGCCGGCCGTTCAAAACCGGTTTTGAACCGCCATGGCACCGGCCGCAGGTCTTTGCGAGATTGAAATGATTGACCGATGATCTCGGATCTTTGGCCGGAAAGATACCGTGCGTGCCGTGGCAATCGACGCAGCCGGGGGCTCCGGGTCGACCCGGCCCGACGGCCTGGGCGTGAATGCTTTTGGCATAATCCGCCGACGCTCCTTCATGGCAGGAGCCGCACCGGACCGGCTGGGGCTTGCGGCCGGCCAAGTAATGGTTCTCGGCCCCTTCGTGGCAGTCGAGGCAGGCCAAATTTCGGTGGGGGGACTGCCCCAGCAACTCCCGATCCACGACGGGTTTTTCCGTTTGATGACAGCCCATGCATGATTCGTCTTTTTCATTTTGGGCATAAGCGAATGCGGGTGAAAGAGCCGGGAGAAAAAGAATCGCCAGAACGATATTTAGCACTGTGACGTTCCATTTATGCATGGCCTCTCCAGGCATCCAAGAGCAGACCGACAATCTGGAGCAGCCCCACGGCGAGATGGGTTCCAACGGTGAGCCCCATCGCGGGAATGAGTCGCTGCGATTGATCGTAAAATCGATTAAGGAGGCGGCCGGCCGGAACGGCGAGTGGAAGACTCGCAAGGGCCAGCAAGGTCCAGGCCGGTAAAAGGCCGAGCGCAACGGGCAGGAGGATACTCAGATACGCCGCGACGAGAATGGCAAAATATCCCTTCACCGCTTTCTTCTGTCCCACCCGCACAATCCAGTGGCGCTTTCCAGCCGCCGCGTCGGAATCGGCGTCCGGAAATTCATTGATATAAAGGATGGCGGCGATGAGAAATCCGATAGGGAGGGAAAGCAGGAAGGACGGAACGGTCACGGTGTGTGAATAAACGTAATAGCTCCCCATCACGGCCAACGGACCCAGCAGGAGCCCCACAAGGGGCTCGCCCCATCCGCGATATCCGAGCTTCAACGGCGGCGCGGTGTAGAAATAGCTCAGCACCACCCCGGAGACTCCAAACACGAGCAGTCGCCAGTCGGTCAGTAACGTCAGATACAACCCGAGCAGGATCGCGACGGCGTAGGAGATCATCGCCGCGATGAAGACTGTCTCGGAGGGGATTCGCCCCTCCTGAATGACCCGGCTGCCTCCCGAAAACGGGGTCGGCCGGGTATTCCGTTCATCCGCACCGCTCCGGTGATCGAAGTAGTCGTTGGAAAGGTTGGTCGCGATATTGATCGCTCCGATCGCAACCACGACGATCCAAAACAATCCCCATGAAAACGTTCCGTCCCGGTAGGCCAACGTTGAGCCCAAAGCGACCGGAATCAGCGAGGCCTGGAGAAACGGAACCCGCATGGCCCGGATCCAGAGAGCGATCCGTTTCATGAATCGGCACCCTTCTATTCGGCCATCTCCACCTTCCCGGCCTTGCCTCCGTAGAAGGCGTAATGGATCATCTGAAGGAATATATCGTTCATCGAGTCCAAGTTGGCCGTAACGACCAGAATGATTTCCCGCAAGAGTTTGTGGACCAGAAGCGGCTGTTCCCTTTCCATCTCGTCGTACGCAAACCGGCTGAGCGTCACGAGCCGACTGTCCTGCACCGCCTGAGCACGGGCCGCGTGCCGGCGTTTTTCGAAAAAGGACATCTCACCGAAAAACCGGCCGGCCCGGAGCATGGCGACCACCTGCCAGTGGCCGGTTGGGGCCTTTTTAGTGATCTCCACCTCACCCCGTTGAATCAGATATAAGAAGCCGGGGATTTCCCCCTCTTGATAGATGAGTTCTCCTTTTTTATAGTCACGTTCTTCCAGATCCCGAGCCAGATACCGCAGTTCATCCTCGGTCAGTTCCCGAAAAAGAGAGATGCGTTTAAGATCTTCGATCGTGGTCTTGGTCAGCATGGCTCCCGTCCTGTTCCATCTCACCTGGGATGTTTGATCTGATCCCACAGTTTCGTGTAATCGAACCCTTCGAAGGTGGGACTCTCCGGATTATGGCAGGTCTTACAGCTTTCCGTATCCGGGTGCGCGATCAAGCCCGCCTTGCGCGCCCCTTCCTTGTCCCCTCTCGGATGAATCTTGATGTAAAGACTTCCCGGACCGTGGCAGGACTCGCACTGAATGCCCGCCATCTCAGGCGTGACCTGCTGAGTCTGACGGTAGCCGGTTACATGGCAACCCAGACATTTCGGATTCTTCTGCTCCGCCGGTTTTAAATCTTCAAACGCCTTGGCATGTTTACTCCCGCTCCAGACCTTATGCTGCTTCGAATGGCACAATTTACACTTGGCGACGCCGATATAGGCCGGCTCCTCGCCGGCGGCCTTCTGCAGAAACCCGACACCGATGGTCAGCAAACCCACCATCGACAGGCTCAACAGGATCCTCCGAAACGTTTTCATCCTCCTCCTCCGTTTAGATGTGTGTCATGGCCGTCCTTCGGACGCACTCGGTCGATCCTTTTTACGGCCGCACGCCGCCGCCGAGGAACGCCAGAGCGTCTGTTTTCTGCTGGCTGGTCAGAGACAGCCCGTTGATGGTGGCTGTAATGTTCCCATCGAGTGTACCGTTATCCAGGAAGTCTATTGAATCAAAAATCAACCGCCTCGTATACAGACTGTTGTGAACAAAGGCCATCGGCATATGCTCGAGCATGTTCATATTGAAAGCGGCGCCAAGAGTGTCTTTGTTCGGCCAGGTTGTATATGCCGTAGTGGTACAACCGGTGACGTCGTAGACATTAAAGTATGGATAGGCACTCGTCCAGCAGATCCCCTTTGTATTCAAGGTCCCCTGAAAGGCCGCCAGCGCGGCGTTGTACTGCGTCTCAAGGTTGTTCAGGACCGTCGGCGTCATGGCCGGCGCTTCCAGCGATGCGCCGTGACAGGTGTTACAGACGGCACTCGCTGTAATCGCGGTGATCTTGTCCGTCGTCGCGTCCCTTGTCGTGGGAAGAAAAAGGTGGCTTTCCGAGGTCTTCATGTGGCATCCGACACAGGGCCCGTTCGTACCCGTGCCCGCCGCGGTCACGCTCCCGATGGTGTCATGGGCAAAATTCGTCGGGTTTGAATAACTGAGCGAGGAATACTCATAGCCGATGGTCCTGAAGAGAACGCCCCCCGCGGCCAGATAATGGGAATTGAATGTTCCAAAATTCTTGCCGCTGATGGCTACCGGATAGCTCTTTATGTACTCACCCGTTTCCCGACCGGAATGGCAGGATACACAGACAAACGAACCGGATATGCCGGTGATCCCGCGTCCGGCGGGCACGATGTACGGAGTGATCTGATAATTGACATCTGAGGCAGTCGTGCCTGCGTACGGCTGAGTCAGTGTTATTTGTGTCGTTGAGTTGATTGCTGAAACGATATAGGTATCGGGATCACCCGACACCTGGAAGAGACTTCCGACCGGGGTATTGCCGCTTGTCCATGTTGTGCCGCTCCCGGTCACGGTTGCGGAACCATTTGTTACGCTTGCCGCACCTGCGACATAGTTCGGCGCAACAAATTGCTTCGGGTTTCTCAGATCGCCTACTGAGGAAGTATGGCACGCCCAGCAGTAAAGCATCTCTGCTTGTTGTCCAGCGGCCCCAAAGACATTATTGGTAGCGTTGTATGTTATCGGCGCGTTGGCAAAGTTCCTGAACCCGGTTGAGGTATGGCACCTCTGGCAGGCATCTCTTGATGGGTGCGACTTAAAATCATAGTGGACCCACCCCGCAGCGTCCGCGTCGGTGACCGCTGCTGTGTAACCGTTTGCGGCCTGTTCTTTGATATCCAGGATAAAACCGCCGTGCGCCGACCGGGCCCACTGCTTGTTAATGGTAATGTCTGCAGCATGCGCATTGTGGCAATCTCGGCAAGTGCCGGAATTCATATTGGTATGCGTTGCCGAGGTAGGGAGGGGATCGTGCGAGCTCGTAGGATCGACAACATACCCCTCAATTCCGCCGGTACCCGGTATCGCAGCACCTTGCGCGTCTCTCAACGGCGTCGCGGGATTGTCAAA
Source organism: Nitrospirota bacterium (assembly GCA_016194285.1). Classification (GTDB taxonomy): domain Bacteria; phylum Nitrospirota; class Nitrospiria; order JACQBZ01; family JACQBZ01; genus JACQBZ01. The sequence continues at coordinate 28,089 of JACQBZ010000035.1, forward strand.
GTGCGTGTCCCCGATGATCTCGTCGAAATTTGAATCTTTATTGACTATATTCCCGATCTTGTCGATCGGGGCATGGTAACCGTTATCGAGCAACGTATAGTTGCCATATATCGGATCCGCGTTGCTCGATAACAATTGGTGACAGGACGTGCACGTTGAAAACTCATCCGACCACTGAATTGGGACGATACCGGCATCGAGCGCTTTCTGGCCGAGAATGATAAGCGGGTTGTGACCGTCATGACAGGTGCGGCATTGGTTCGCGGAAGCATTCTGAATGGTCGGGATGCTGCTGTTGAGAGCCGACTCCAGTTCGTCATGCGTCATCGTTCCCGGGGCTATGGACAGATAGCGCCGCGCGCCTTCATCGGTATGGCACCGGGAACAGAGCGCGATCACGTCCGTGTTGCTTCCGGAGAACTCTAAAACCGTCGAATTGACCGAGCCGGCATGCTTTGAAGCGTCGTAGTCCTCAACAATATTACTCCCTTCAGGATGGAACGGGAGATGGCCGTCCGGGAAATCCTTGTTGTGGCACTGGCCACACCGGCTCGGATCGGGGTTCGGATAAGGCAGGGGCCCGATGCCCCAGTGGTTGCCGCCGTTGCCGTGACAACTCTCGCAGCCGATGATCGGGCGGTCAACCGAGCCCAGCATACCAATCCCGGTCTTATAGAAGAACTCGGCCATTTTCTTCCCATCTCCCAGCGGATCATGGCAAGCGGTCGTGCAGCTGGGATCCGTGCCGAGCCCCTCATATCCGTAATAGGGGAACCCGGTATTGGCCGGGGCGTTGTCGAATTTCTGGAACGTCGTCCCGTTCCATGATTCGTAGTTGCCATGGGACCCGTTCAGCCATCCATTCCATTTGGTTCTCCAATCAGGCCCAACACTCGGAACATTTCCATCATCCCCCCCACTCCCTGCCGCAGTATCGCCGAAGGCCACCGGGAACGACGCCGGGTTGTTCGCATCCGCGTGGCAGTTGTAACAGGCATCAAATCCGACCGCGCTGACCCCCACCGCCGCCTCGGGTGCATGCTCCCTCGTGCTGCTCCGACAACCCCCCATGAGAAGCAACGCCATGGCCACCCCAACCGATCCGATCATGAATTTTGATACGCCGGCCATTTGACCGCCCTCCTGCGCTAAGAATGACACTTGACGCATGACTTGTTTTTGCCGTACTGTTTCAGCCGATCCGCGATCCGTCCCCAATTCTTCGGGTGGGGATTTATCTTCAAACCGCTGACCGCGCTGTGGCATTTCAGGCAAGTCTCCCCATCCGCATGACAGGATTGACAGGATGAAAGGTTCCTCCGGGCCTCCTTGGCATGGGAATCTGTCCAGTTATGCGTGGGGAGAACGCTGCCGGGATGACAGGTCTGGCACTGCGCGGGCGTGAACGTGGAATGTTGCGGCCCTCCGGCGCTGACCTCGATATCCGAAAATCCCCTCCGGTGAGATAAGAACCTCAGGTCGTTCGGATTGAACTTTTCATGGCAATCCACGCAGAATCGCTTCTGGTCGTGGCACCGGTAACACGAGTTCGGGTCATCAAAGGCCTTGATCGGGTGGATCTCTCTGAAATCCGTTCGATGCGACTTCGGCATATAGTCCACGCCCGACGTGGAGGCGTGCAGGTCACGGTCGATTCCGCCGCCCGTGTGGCAGTCCAGACAGAACGACTGTTGATGGCAGGCCTTGCAGTTGCTGGGTTCCTTTTCGGCGTACAATCGGTGCTCTTTCACCCAGATCGAGCCGTGGTTCGGTGCGATCCCGTTGGATTGATGACACCCGTTGCAGTCCGGGATGCTCATCTTTGCATAATCCTCATGGGGGGTCGCGGCCCAGGTTCGGGCTCCGAGACCCAGCATGAAAATCGCAAGCAGGATCGTCTTTCTGAACATGTTTGGCTCCTCTTTCAGAATGCCCAATCCAACGTGATCCTTCCTAAAGGCCGATGGACAAAATTTTCATTGATGTTATCCTCCAACCGGGCCGAAAACGAAACGTCCGTTCGGAGACTCCACCGGCCGCCCACCCAATACCGCGTGGCATAATTCTCGCTGAAATCATCCGGCCGTTTGTACGTGTCGTACTGCGCGCCCGCAGACAAGCTGAGGCGCTCTCCGACCTTGTAATCGCCGTCGATCTCAAAGCCCCAATCATGCCCCGCGTAACCGGTCCGGCGATCGACGGAAACTTTGAGGGTCAGATGCTCGAGGGGATAGACGTTGACGCCGGCCGTGTAGATATTCGCGTGCTCCGTGTCCCCGTAGAGTTGCCGGGTATAAGAAGCCGTCAAGCCCAGCGGCGCGCTGAGACTGTAATCGGCCTGGACGAGATATTCACGGTAGGAGTCCACCGCGAAGACGCTGTAAATCGAGGTGGAATCAAACGTCGGGTAGGAATGGTAAAACTCTCCCTTGAGCATCAGGTCATTCACCGGGTAAAGATCCAATCCCACGAGGGCCTCGGAAACATCCGCCGAGGCCCGATCGTATCGGACCTCTCCGTACGGACTGAAATAATTCCAGGACCTTCGAAAGTTCAGTCCGAACTCCTCCCGGGCGATATTCCAATCGTCGTACCGCCGGACATAGCTGATCCCGAGCTGGGTGGCTCGGACATTCTCCAAACGAATGTTCAGTCCGATAAAATGATTCCCGAGCTTGGAATCCGTGCCGTCCAATGAAAACAGAACATCCGCGCCTTCCGCAAAGGTGACGCCGATCGGGCCCAGACCGCTCGCATCCAGCCGGATACCATCCAGCACCGCCGAGCCGGCGGTGAAATTCACAAACTGCCGGCCCAGCCTCAGCGATGTATTATCAAACGGAGAATAATTCATGTAGAGATAGTAAAGCCTTCCCAAAGGACCGGTTTCCCGGATTTCGCTCTCGGTGTAATCCCTCCAGGCCCGTCCGTAACCCGTGATCGAGAATGTCGCGCTTTGAGGCTTGTAATTAAATCTCAAGTACTGCGCGATGATGCCCTGACCCTCGCCCATCAGGTCATCGCCCCATAAAAACTGCGTCGAAGATTTGACATCCAGGATCTTGTCTTGCGGCGGCTTGTCCTGTGCACGGGCGAAGGACGAAAGGAAAAGTATCCCGGCAAGACCGATCCAAATCCATCGTCGGTAAGAAAACCGCTCAACGGATGAAGCACCGAATTTTACAGGTCGCATGATCCGCTCTCTTGAGGTGTAGCCGGCGGCCGCCCGTTGGCTCGGTTTACACGATGATGAAACCGAACAGCGAGCGCAATCCCCGGCGGGCTGGCAGGCTTGGCTGGGAGGCTGGGGCTCTTCAAACGACGGATTCGCTCTTCGCTCAGCAAATCCTCGGCAACTGTTCACCCGACAGCATGTCGACGACGCGTCGGCCGCCGATCCGGCTCTTCATGACGACGGTGCCGGCGTGATCATCGACGACCTCTCCAATCACGGCGGCCTCCTTTCCGAGCGGATGCCGCCGCATCGCGTCCAACACGCGGTCGGCCGCGTCGGGGTCGACAAACGCGATCAGCTTCCCCTCATTCGCGACGTAAAGCGGATCGAGCCCCAGAATTTCACAGGCGCCTTTCACCTCTTCACCGACCAAAATCCGGTCTTCCGATATCGAAATTCCGACCCGGGCCGTCTCGGCGATCTCATTGAGCGCGGTGGCCAGACCCCCGCGGGTGGGATCGCGAAGCACATGGATCTCACGGCTCGCCTGAAACATCGTCATCACCAGATCATGGAGCGCGGCCGTGTCGCTTTCGATCCGGGTCTCGAACTCCAGTCCTTCCCGGACGGACATGATCGCGATCCCGTGCAGCGCGATCGGCCCGTTGAGGATAATTTTGTCACCAACCTTTGCACGTTTTGGATGAATCTCGACGCCGGGCTCGATCATCCCCACGCCCGAGGTATTGATGAAGATCTTGTCGCCTTTGCCCCGGTCTACGACCTTGGTATCGCCCGTCACCAGCGCAACGTCGGCCTTCCGGGCCGCCGCCTGCATGGAGAGGACGACCCGCCACAAATCCTCCATCGGAAATCCCTCTTCAATGATGAACGCGGCCGAGAGATAGAGCGGCCGGGCCCCGCACATCGCGAGATCATTCACCGTGCCGTTGACCGCCAGCTCGCCGATATCCCCCCCGGGGAAGACGATCGGGTTCACGACGTACGAATCCGTGGTGAACGCCATCCGACCGCCGTTGAACGGAACGACGGCGCCGTCGTGCAGCGGTTCAAGAAACGCGTTCTGAAACGACGGGAGAAACATCTTCCGGATCATCTGCTGCGTGAGCCTCCCCCCGCCGCCGTGAGCGAGAAGTACGCTCTTGTACTCGGTGATGGGAATGGGACACGATAACCCGGCCGTTCGATCTGCGATGGTTTTATTGTCCATACTCGCTCCGTTTCTTTAATCTCAAATTTGAGATTTCATTTGCATTCTCCCGAAATGATAATAAGCCGCACAGGCCCCTTCGGAGGAGACCATCGGAGCGCCGAGCGGAAACTCGGGGGTGCATTGCGCGCCGAACGCGGGACAGTCGTGAGGCTTCTTCAGTCCTTGGAGCACAAGCCCCGCGATGCAGAGGGGAGATTCCCGGGCCTCGATCCCGGTCACATCGAAACGCGTTTCGGCGTCATACGCGGAATAGTCCCGGTTCAATCGGTACCCGCTCATCGGAATCTCGCCGATGCCGCGCCACGCGCGGTCGGTCGGCTCGAACACCTCCGACAAGAGTTGTCGGGCCAAGACATTTCCCTCGCGTCGAACGGACCGCGCATACTGGTTCTGGACCTCGGCGCGACCTGCCTCAAGCTGTTGGACCGTCATGGCGATGCCCTGCAGAATGTCCACCGGCTCGAACCCGGTCACGACGATCGGAACACGATACCGAGCCGCGATCGGAACGTATTCCTCGTATCCCATCACCGTGCAGACATGCCCGGCCGCGAGAAATCCCTGCACCCGATGGTCCTCCGACGAGAGAAGCGCCTCCATCGCGGGCGGCACCAGAACGTGCGAGCAAAGGATCGAAAAGTTTATCAGGCCCAGCCGCTTCGCCTGCCAGACCGCCATCGCATTGGCCGGGGCGGTCGTCTCAAACCCGACGGCGAAGAAGACGACCTCCTTATCGGGGTTCTGTTTTGCGATCTTTAGCGCGTCGAGCGGCGAATAGACCATCCGCACGGCGCCCCCCTCCGCTTTCACCGTGAGCAGATCTTTGCTCGAACCGGGCACGCGAAGCATGTCGCCGAACGAGGTGAGAATGACATCCGGGCGGGATGCGATGGCGATGGCCTTGTCGATCATCTCCAGCGGCGTGACGCAGACGGGACAGCCGGGGCCGTGCACCAGGGTGATTTCCTCCGGCAGCAGCGACTCGATTCCGTATTTGACGATCGTATGGGTCTGTCCGCCGCAGATCTCCATGATCGTCCACGGACGCGTGACGATCGCGCGTATACGCTCGGAATATTTCCGGGCGGTCGCTTCGTTCCGATATTCATCAACGAATCGCATCGGCCTCTCCCCCGGGCGGTCGCGGAGCACCCCGGTGATCCTCGGGCTCCGGGATCTTCAGCTCCTCCAGAGCGCCGTCGATCTCCCGGAACAGTTCGAGCGTCTTCAAGGCTTCCTCCTCATCCATCTTGCTGATCGCAAAACCCACATGGACGATCACATAATCGCCGAGCTTGACGTCCGGAATCCATTCCAGACAGACCCGCTTTTCGATCCCTCCAAAACTGGCCCGCCCCATTCGGGGCTGGACCGAATCCTCGATCTCCAACACTTTACCGGGAATGGCTAAACACATGGGTATCTACTCCGTTTCAACCGCGACGACAGGATTCCTCATCGCTTTGGCCTTCTGGAGCGCGACAAAGACCTGCCCCAGGGCGATCCCTCCGTCGTTCGGCGGAACCCGCCGATGCCAGTAAGGACGGAAGCCCGCCGCATCGAGCCGATGAACAACCCGTTCGGTCAGATATTTGTTCTGGAAGCATCCGCCGGTCAGGACGACCCGTTCTTCGCCGATCCGTTCGGCAACAACGACAATGATCTCGGCGAGTGTGTTGTGGAATTTGGCCGAGAGAATGCCGACGGAAACTTCACGCGCCAGGCCGTCGAGAATCTCCATGATCATCGGTTCCCAATCCACGACCTGCAGGGGCGATTCATACGTCTCCCCTGCTTCATGAATCCGAAACGGATACGCCTCCTCCGTCCGCTCGTTTCCGATCGCGAACTCCAGCTCCATCGCCGCCTGGCCTTCAAAACTGACCCGCTGACGGAGCCCGACGATCGAGGCCACCGCATCAAACAACCGTCCGACGCTGGAGGTCAGAGGCGAATGGATCCCCCGGGTCAGCATCGTCCGGAGCACGGCCCGTTCGGCGGGGGCGAAGACCCGGCTCAAAAGAGGATCGCCCGGCTCAAACAATCGGTCGCCGATGATTTCGAACCTCACCCCGGCGGCCGTCCGCCGGGGCTCGTGGATGGCCGCCGCGCCGCCGGGCAGCCGGAACCTCCGAAACGAGGCGACACGCCGAAAGGAGGCCGCGTCCGTCAGTAAAAATTCGCCGCCCCAAATCGTCCCGTCGGTGCCGTAGCCGGCGCCGTCCCATGAAACGCCGAGGACCGATCCGTCGAGTTCGTTCTCGGCCATGCAGGACGCCACGTGGGCCCAATGGTGTTGAACCGCCGTGACGGGATCACCCTGACCCTTGGCATACCGGGTGGATATATAATCCGGATGAAGATCGCAAACCATCCGCTCCGGCCGAACAGGGTAGAGTGTTCGAAAGCCGGAGATCACGTTTTGAAAGGCCTCAAAGGCTTCCCGGGTTTCCAGATCGCCGATGTGTTGACTGATAAAAACGTTGTGGTCCGCCGTCAGGGCCACGGCGTTCTTCAGATGCCCGCCGACCGCCAAGAGAGGCGGGGCAGGCTCCTTGAGACGAACGGGAAGCGGCGCGTAACCGCGGGATCGCCGCAGGACCAGCTCGCGTCCCATCATGATCCGGACCACCGAGTCATCCACGTGTCGGACGATGGGACGGTCATGAACCAGAAAGAGATCCGCGATGTTGCCCAGCCGATCGACGGCCTCCCGCTCGTCCGTGCAGATCGGCTCATCCGATAAATTTCCGCTGGTCGCCACGACCGGGAAATCCAGCTCCCTCATCAACACATGATGCAGCGGCGTGTAGGGCAGCATCACCCCGAGATCGGGATTGCCGGGAGCGACCGAAGGGGCGATGTCGGCGCGAGGCGTAAGGCGTGAGGCGTGAGGGGCGGGGGAGCGACGGAGCAAAACGATGGGCGACTCCGGCGAGAGAAGCAGGCGCGCCTCCGTCTCGGAAACCTCGCAGCGGGTCCGGACCGATTCAAGGGACGGGAACATCAGCGCGAACGGCTTCTCTTCGCGATGCTTGCGTTCCCGCAATCGGACCACGGCTCCTTCATGACGGGCGTCCGCCATCAAATGGAATCCGCCGAGGCCTTTGATCGCGACGATCTTCCCGGCGCGGATCGCCGCCGCCGCCTCGACCAACGCCTCCGGATGTTTGGAGAGAAGACGGGCCGTCCCGTCCCACAGCTCCAGATGAGGACCGCAGACCGGGCAGGCGTTGGGCTGTGCGTGAAACCGCCGGTCGAGCGGGTCTTCATACTCGCCGCGGCAGGCGTCGCACATCTCGAATTTTTTCATCGTCGTGTTGGCGCGATCATACGGAACGGATTCGATAATCGTGAACCGCGGCCCGCAGTGGGTGCAGTTCGTGAAGGGATAGAGATATCGCCGATTCGTCGGATCAAACAGTTCGCCCAAACACTCCGGACAGGTGGCGATGTCCGGAAGCACGAGCGCGGTCGGGACCCCGGCCTTGTCGCTGGGTCGAATCTCAAACCCGGCGTATCCGACGGGATCCCGGAATGAGAATTCAAGGCTCTGGATGAAGGAGCGGGGCGGCCTTTCCTTTTTGATGCGGAGAAGGAATGCATCCAGCCGGGACTTGCTCCCCTCCGCCTCGATCACAATCCCTCGGGAGGAATTCAGGACCCAACCCGACAAACCCAGCTCGGTGGCCAGCCGGTGGATGAATGGACGGAAGCCGACCCCCTGCACGGCTCCCCGGACGGCGATCTGTACACGTTGGGTCATCATCCTGACGACTCGGAGAGTTCGACCTCGACCACATCCAGCTCGTTTCCGGAAATCAATTCGACGCCTGCATTTCCGCAGTTCGGACAGAGAACGACGTAACGGCCGGCCTCAAAGCCCGCACCGCACGCCGTGCACAGACAACGAACCGGGACCGTTTCGATCTTGAGCTTTGCCCCCTGAGCGGCTGTTCCTTCGGTGGCCATTTCAAAACAGAACGCAAGCGATTCGGGAACGATGCGGGTAAAATCGCCCAGCTTCAACGTCACGGATTTTACGCTTCTCACCTCCCCCGACGGAAGATGTTGTCGCACCGCTTCTACGATACCCCGCGCGATCGAGAGCTCATGCATGGGCGTCGACCTTCCGAACGGGTTTTACGCCCAGGGACTCAAGTTCCCCGACCGCGGCATCGACCACGCGCGGGAGGACGGCTCGGAGCACCGGGGTGAGATCCAGACCGATTTCACGGACCTCCTGCGGTTGAACGCCGAGAATCCGGGTGAGGGGAAGCCTCCCCAGGAACCGGGCCACCGACAGCAGTTCCGCGACGCCGACTTCGTGGGCCGAGAAAAAGGGCCCCCGACGCGCGGATAGCTCTTCGGGGGTGAGGTGGTAGATCGTCCCCGGCGGTTGCTGTCCGGATACGGCATCGATGATCAAGAGATGCTCCGCCCCTTCGAATTCGGACAGGCAGCGAAGACCGGCCACGCCCCCGTCGATCAGCCGGACGCGGGCTGGCAGGTCATAGGTCTCGGCCAGGGTCCGAACGGCCCAAACACCGATGCCGTCATCCTGCATCAGCGTATTGCCCACGCCCAGAACAACGATGGACGGAGGAGCGCCCGTCATTTGCCGGCGCCTCCCCGACTCTCATGGACCTTGTATTTGTAACCGGTGATCATGGAACGAACCGTATGATCGCGATGAATCCAGGTGTACATTGTCGCCATATAGACATGGATCGAGACCGTCACGATGAAGATCCACATCCCGATAAAGTGCCAGATTCGCGTGTAGGATTCGCCCCCGAGCAGGAGGTTCACCCAGCCGAAGGCCGCCTGGGCCGAGAAAAGTCCGAAGACCTTCCCGTGGTACAGCGCGAATCCGGTCGCGGCCATAAAGAGGATCAGGAACACCCAGAAAAGGTAGGTCAGGGCCTGCATCGGATTGTAACGGCGGTATTTCTTGTGCGTATCCTTGAGAAACAGATAGTACAGCAGCACGTCGGGGATGTTTTTGATGTTTTTCAAAATGCCAAAGTCCCGCCAGTCCGAGTCGAATGTCGAATTAAAGGCCAGGTAGACGCGCACGACCAACCCCAGGATAAAAATATAGGCCGCCGCAAAATGAAAAAACCTCATCCAGGCCATGACCGCGATGCCACCCGGCTCGCCACCAGGCAAAAAAGGCCAATGGATGTAAAATCCCGTGACGGTCAGGACGGCCAGGGCCAGGACACGGACCCAGTGGTCGATCCGATAGGTCAGGTTCCATTCATACACATACTCGCGCTTCATGGATTGCCTCGCTACGAAACCCGGACCTTGTAGACCGCGTTGCTTTCCGGGTCGATCACATGGACGGTGCACGCCAAACAGGGGTCAAAGGAATGGGCCACGCGTAAGAGTTCCAGCGGCCGCTTGGGATCGGCCACCGGCGTCCCGATGAGGGCCTGTTCAATGGGTCCTTTGACCCCTTTCGCATCGCGGGGCGAGATGTTCCAGCAGGTCGGGGTGATCACCTGATAGTTGGCCAGCCGCCCCCGCTCGATCTGATTCCAATGTCCCAACGCGCCCCGAGGGGCTTCCCACAAGCCCACCCCCTGCGCCTTCTGCGGCAGCTCATACGGGGTAAAGGTCTCCTTCTTTCCGGCCTTGAGATTTTCCATAATTTCGTTGGACCATTCCACCATGGCATCCGCAATGATCTTGGTCTCCAGGGCCCGCGCGGCGATTCGTCCCACCACGGAACAGAGGACCTCCGGCTTATCGGCGACGCCGAGCTGGCCGAGCGTCTGGTCAATAAGCTTTTTCGCGCTGGGGTTGCCCTTGGAATAAGCCACAACCATCCGGGCCAGGGCCCCCGTCTCCATCGGCCGGTCCCCGTAGCGGGGCGCTTTGGCCCAGGTGTATTTCTTTTCGACGTCCCAGGTCGTGAATTCCGGCTCCGTCACGCCCGTGCTCGGATGCTCCGGCGGACCGTTCTTGTACCAGCCGTGGGCGACGTCTTCCGTGACGGTTTTTTGATCCACTTCTTGAGCCTTGAAGCTGCAGTCCATGACGATCCCGCTGGGCAGAAGCCGGTTTTTCGAATCGAAGCTCGGAGCGTCGAAAACGCCCCAGGCCAGAAAGTTTCGCGACCCCGCGCCGATGCCGGCGTAGTCGAGGTAATACGGGGCGATCGCCAGGACATCCGGGATATAGACATGGTCGACCCAATGCCGGATTTCTTCCAGCCGCGGGATCAGGTTCGCCATGTCATCCAGTGTCGGGATATGGACCGAGCCGCCGGCCGGGGTCGTCATCGTCATCGGCATCCGGCCGCCGAAGATGGCCGAGATATGGGAGGCCTGGGCCTGCTTGTCCAGCGCCTCAAGGTAATGGGCCACCGCCAGCAGGTTCAGCTCGGGGGGAAGTTTGTAGGCGGGATGTCCCCAGTAGGCGTTTGCGAACGGACCGAGCTGGCCTCCCTCCACGGATCTTCGCACGCGGGCCTGGACGTCTTTTAAATAATGCTCCTTCGTCTCGGCCTTGAGCGCCGAGACGACATCCACGAAATCGAGCGCGGCCAGATGATAGAACCACAGGATATGGGAATGGAGGAACTGGGCGCCCTCCACCATGTTGCGAACGAGTCGGCCCATTTCGGGAGGATGAATGCCAACCGCACTTTCCAGACAGAGGGCGGCCGCATGGGAATGGGAGGTGGGGCAAACGCCGCAGATCCGCTGAGTGATGTGATAGGCATCGCGCGGATCACGGTCTTTCAGGACGATTTCAAACCCGCGGAAAAGGGTCCCGGAGGCCCAGGCGTCCTTGACCTTTCCCCCTTCCACTTCGACCTCGATGGCCAAGTGCCCCTCGATGCGGGTGATCGGATCAATGATGATACGACTCATGGTTTAGTCCTCCGTCTTTTAGGAGCTTGCGTCGCGCCTATCATCTGTGGGGGCCCGTGCGGCTCGCTATTGCGAATTCTCCGATGCCCCCACGCCCCGCGCTCGGTCTGGCAAAGCCAGAACCTCGCTTTCTCCCTCTACTTCTTCTTTTTCGATTCGTCCGTTTCCTCTTCGGGCTTTTCCTCCTTAAACCGTCCTTTGGCGGCCGTGCCGATCGCATGGGCCGCGATGCCCACAGCCGTGGCTGCACCGGCAACGAGGCCGATTTTGTCGGCGCCCGCTTCCACCCCGCCGATTCCCGGGATCCAGACTTCCGGGAGTCTTTCGTAGAATCCGGCGAATTTGTCTACCCAGTAGGGCTCCGCACAGCCGATGCAGGGAGCCCCCGCCCCAATGCACCAGCTCACCCGGTCGTTATAGCGCATCTTCGAGCAGTTGGCGTACGTGTCCGGTCCTTTGCAGCCCACCTTGTAGAGGCAGTAGCCGAGTTCTTCTTCCTTGCTGCCGAACCGCTCCACGAACCGACCCGCATCGAAGTGGGCCCGGCGTTCGCACTGATCATGGATCGTCTGACCGTAAAAGATCTTCGGCCGTCCGTGGCTGTCCAGTTCCGGAAGTCGGTTATTAATCAGATAATCCGTAATGGTGGCGACGAGAATCCCTTCATTGACGGGGCAGAGATCGAGGTTGATGCATTCCACCCCCAGCGCTTCGCGGACCCCTTTCAATCCGGCCGGGTTCGGATTGCCGGCGGGCACTCCGCCCCAGGTGGCGCAGCTTCCCACCGCAATAATCGCCTTGGCCTTCTGCGCGAACTCCTTGCCGATGTCGATCATGTCGCGACGGGCAACCATTCCATAGCCCCGCTTGGTCGGGATCGCCCCCTCGATGATCAGGATGTAGCCGCCCTGTTTCAAGGCCCGCTGCAAAATCTCCTCGGCCTGGTAGCCGGCCGCCGCCATAATCGTCTCGTTGAAGTCCAGGCTCAATGTTTCCAGTATCAGCTGTGCGGCATTCGGATAGTTGGCCTTGATGAGCGCTTCGGTGCAGCCGGTGTCTGAAGCGAAGTTCAACCAGATCACCGACGGCCGTTGGGCCATCGCAGCGACCAACGCCTCGGCGATTTTGGGAACCCACATCGACCCGAGACCGAGGAGAGCCGCCGCGGTCCCGCAGACCTTGAGAAAGTCCCGCCGACTGACCCCAAGAATCACCGAAGGTTCATTCCCTTGGACATCGGGCTCCTGAATCACCGGTAATCGGACACCCTTCCGATGACTCATCCCTGCAATGAGAGGCGGTTCAACCTCTTGAATGATCGGCAACTCCAAAGATGGACCGATATTATTCTGCATGGCGTCCTCCGTGCAAAACATAAAAGATTATCGTGCGATCTTTCGACTACACATGCCTGTATTTCAAACTAAATAGTGCAATGCCTGTGCCATGTCCTGTTCCGGGGAACCGCCGATCTTGTTGCGAACAGAATCGTCCGATAAGACGAGGAGATTTATTGGTGGAGTCAATGAAAACAGATCCGGGATGATCCATGATTCAAATTCGCAAATTCGTCTATGTCTATAAAATTGGACATGATTTTGTGAGAATTTGTCTCATAACCTGAATTTTCTGAGACTTAGGGTGCGTCCATGAAGATGGACATCTTTACATCTGTTCTTAGACAAGTGGACCGCGTTGGGGCTGGCCCGGGGACGTGAACTCATTTTGGTCTCTCAAGACGCGTCTCCGCGTCCACCTTGTTGGCCAGGGCGGTGAGGGCTTCCGCAATCTTCACCGGATAAGCAGGAACGTCTCGAAACCCGCGGAGCGGCTCGGGCAGATGCGCGAGTTGGTCGGCGGCGTAAGCGCGCAATTCGGTCAGCGGAGCGGGCGGCGCCAGACGCCGGCCGGCGCGCATCACCGGATGGATCAGCGGCTCGCCCTCCTCCGAACGGTCGTCGAGTGTGAGGAGATCTTCAATCATCCGGCTGTCCGGGCCGTACCGTCGAAAGATCTGTTTTCGCCCGGGCCACGTGGCCTTGCCTTCCGAGCGCTTGCGCCGCGCGCGCCCGGCGTATTCTTGGAGTTTATAGGCGCAGTCCAGATGCGGCGCGTCGGCCGAAGTGACGAGATCCGAACCGATTCCGTAACCGTCGATCGGGGCCGCCGTCTCGATCAGGCTCCGCAAGCGGCCTTCGCCCAGGTTTCCGCTGGCGAAGATCTTGACGTCGGTCAAACCCCCGTTGTCCAGAATTCGCCGTACTTTCCGTGCATGGTCGCCCAGATCCCCGCTGTCGAGCCGCACGCCCTTGATCGCGATTCCTTCCGCTGTGAGCCGAGGGGCGAGCGCGACCACCTTCTCGGCCGCCGCCTCCGTGTCGTAGGTGTCCAGCAGAAGCATCACGTTGTTCGGCTGCGCGCGGGCAAAATTGATGAAGGCCTCCCGTTCATCGTCATGGGCCTGGATAAAAGAGTGGGCCATGGTACCGTACGCCGGTACGCCGAAGAGGAACTCGGCCAGGACGGTGGCCGATCCGGAAAATCCGGCGAGGTATGCGGCCCGCGCCGCCATCAGTCCGGCCTCCGCCCCGTGGGCTCGGCGTAATCCGAAATCAACCAAGAGTTTTCCGGGCGCCGCCAGGACAAAGCGCGCCGCCTTGGAAGCGATCAGGGTTTGGAAGTGGAGGAGATTGATCAGGCGGGTTTCGATCAGTTGCGCCTGCGGAAGCGGTGCGGTCACCCGTAGGATCGGCTCATGGGGAAAGAAGAGGGTTCCTTCCGGCATGGCATGGACATCGCCGGTAAACCGGAGCCGTTCAAGATAGTCGACAAAATTCCGACTGAACCGGCCGCTCCGCGCCAGCCATTCCAGCTCCGGTGGAGTAAAACGCAGCCGCTCCAGATAATCCAGCGACTGCTGAAGGCCGGCGGCCATCAGGAACCCGCGGCTTGGCGGAAGTTTACGCACAAAGAATTCGAAGACCGCCGTCTCTTCCATTCCCCGGTCAAAATAACCCTGGAGCATCGTGAGCTGGTAGAGATCGGTGAGCAGGACGCTGGAATCGGACTCCATCGGGCGTTGATCCTTGGCCAATTGTGAAAGGACCCGAACGGGGGCGTTGAAGGCCGGACTACTCTGTCAGGCTTTCGTCAAGCGGTTCCAAGCTCGAAGCCCGGATGGAGCGGGGCCGGTCGGCCTCCATCGCGCGTATTTTTTCATTCATGTCGGTCAGGCGCTTCATGATCGCCGCGTTGAGGGTGCCGGCCGGGTATTTTCCGTCCGGTTGCAGATCTCCGGCGGGATGACCCGTTAGAATCTCCATCGCCTCATCCACCGTCGAAGCCGCATACACGTGGAATTGGCCCGAGGCCGCGGCCTCCACGACCTCGTCATTCAACATCAGGTGCTTGAGATTCCGGCTGGGAATGATCACGCCCTGGTCCTTTGTCAACCCCCGGGCCTTGCAGACGGCAAAGAAGCCTTCGATCTTCTCGTTCACGCCGCCGATGGCTTGAAGCTCGCCCCGTTGATTCACCGAGCCCGTGATGGCGATCCCCTGACGGAGGGGAATATCGGAAAGGGCGGACAGGAGGGCAATCAATTCGGCGGCCGAGGCGCTGTCGCCCTCCACCTCGCCGTAGCTCTGCTCAAAGCAGAGGCTCGCCGAGAGCGACAACGGAATTTCCCGAGCATAACGGCCGCCCAGATACCCCGAAAGGATCATCACGCCTTTGTTATGCGTCCTCCCGCTGAGCTTGGCTTCCCGCTCGATATTGACGATACCGGAGGGGCCCAGAAAAACCCGTGCCGTGATGCGGGAAGGACGGCCAAAAGAGAAATCGCCCAGCTCATAAACGGAAAGCCCGTTGATCTGACCCACGATGGCCCCGGACAGATCCACCATGAGGGTTCCCTCCGCGATCAACTCTTGGATCTGCTGCTCCAACAGATTGGATCGGTAGTTTTTTTCCTCTACGGCCTTCTGAACATGCCGGCGTGAAACACGGGCGGCGCCCTCGGAATGAGCCCAGTGGCTCGACTCCCGGATCAAATCCGTGAGTTCGCTGAAACGGAGGGAGAGTTTTCCCTGGTGATTCGCCCACCGGGAAGTTTGCTCCAAGAGGGCGGCCACCGCGGTTCGATCGAAATGGAGCAATCCCTCTTCTCGGCAAATCCGTCCGACGAAACGAGCGTACTGGAGCGGAGCGTCGGCATCGCGATGCCGCTCCATCTCGAAGTCGACCCTCACCTTATAAAGCTTCCCGAAATCCTCGTCGTAGGCATGGAGCAGGTAATAGATCAGCGGATTCCCGATCAGGACCACTCGCAGATGCACCGGGATCGGCTCCGGCTTGATGCCGGCGGAGGCAATGACTCCGTAGAGTTCACCGATGTCCTCAATTTTGACCTCTTGGTTTTTGATCACGCGCTTGAGCGCGTCCCAAGTGAAGGGACTCCGAAGAACATCTAATACGTTCAAAAGCAGGTACCCGCCGTTGGCCTGAAGAAGGGAGCCGGTTTTAATCAAGGTGAAGTCCGTGTACAGGGTTCCCAATCGGCCTTTCTTTTCGATGCGGCCGATCAGGTTGTTGTACGTGGGATTCCCCTCCTCCACCAGCGGCGCGCCCTGGGTTCCGGCGTTATCCACGATCACATTCACCGCATAACGGATCATCGATTTCCGCGGAGACTCGATCTCCAGACCGGGAATCCGAATCGGCGTCTCCTGCTCGGGAAGGAAGTCCTTGAAGTTTTCCAGGACATCCTGCTGGACGGCCTGGATGTAGTCCATCACTTTGGGAAAAGCCCGATAGTTCTTCCGCAAGCTATCGAAGGCATGCTCGGAGGTGAAGTGCGCCGCCTGACGGTCCAGCTCCGCGACCTTCTGATGCATCTCTTCCCGCAGCGAGCGGATTTGCTGAACGAGGGTGTGGATATGTTCGTGAAGATTCTTTTGCTTCCGTTCGATCTCGTCGCGGGTCCTGGCGTCCAGCGCCTCAACCTGTTCGGCCTCTATCGGTTTCCCTCTGACCACGGGAACCACCGCCATTCCAAACGGGGTGCTCTTGATAATGAATCCATACTCTCGGGCCTGTTCCTCCAGTTGATTCGTGAGGCTGTCACGGGCCTTCGAAAAAGTTTCCTCTAAATGTCTCCGCTGGTCTTCATACTCCTTGCTCTGGAACACCCTTGAAAGCTCAGCCTGGAGAGCGCCGATGAGACGTTCCATATCCCGCTGAAACTCCCGTCCTTTCCCCGCGGGCAGGTTCAACGCTTTCGGACGATCCGGATCCTGAAAGTTATGGACATAGCACCAATCATCCGGGGTGGGCTGCGTTTCGGCCACCCGCTTGATCATGGACTTTACGATCGTGTTCTTTCCCGTCCCCGGAACTCCGGAAACGTAGATGTTGTATCCCCGGTCCTGAATGTGCAGACCAAAGTCGATCGCTCGAACAGCCCGTTCCTGCCCGATGACGGCGTCTTGCGGGACCAGTTCTTCTGTGGTCGTGAAAGTAAATTGATCCGGATCAATGCGAGCGCGGAGGCTGTCGGAAGAAACCTCCCAGCGGTTCAAGGTCATGGCATCTCTCCAGTGATAACGCTTGGAGGAGAACTTTATCCGGTTTGGCCGTTCAATGTCAATGTCTTGATTCGAAAAGACGCATGCGGGGGCCGCGTGAATAAAAAAAACCGAACCCACCGGCTCTCGTGGAATTCGGTATTTTAAAAAAGAAGGCATCGTCCCAAACGCTCACCTTTCGTCCGTCGGTCCGAATATCGACCGGTCGGTTTGCTGCGACCCTTATGGGCTGTCGCCGCATTCCCTCACCGGTTTTCTTCGGTCCGGTTACGCACCTAACGGTGCTGCGGACACGTCGAACGTCGACAGGCTTTCTTCGGGACGGTGCCATTGACCGCGATGCCGTTTTGAAGTCGTTGAACCTGAGGCTTTGGTCTACGTGGGTGCTCTTTTCGACCCCCATCCGTCTCCGACAGGAAAGGGGGAAGGCTCCCATTCTTTAGCTGATCCCAAAGGTCAACCAACCGTCACAAACACCGCAGTCTTATTCTTTTTTCAAAGAACACGCTCTCTGATCCACTATTATAATACACCCCTGAAATGACAAATGTCAACTCCCGCTGCGTTTCAACCATTTGATATTACAGCGTTTTATCAAACAAAATTTCATGAACTTTTTTAAAAAAATCGCCGGGCCTGGCCGTTTCGGATCAGGCCTGGGCCTCACGACCACGACGAGCTCGAATCATCTCGACGGTGCTCGCTTGCGGACCCTTCTCTCCTAATTCTTCAACAAACCGTACTTCTGTTCCAATCTTCATCCGGTCGAAGGCATCCTTCAGCACGCTGTTTCGATGAAAATAGATTTCCTGCCCGTCCGGCGCTTCGAGGAACCCGTACCCCTCCTGCGGAAACAGTTTGCTCACGCGGGCACGCGTTGCGGACTTGTGGTTTTTCACATCCCCACGAAGCCGACGCTCATAATCCTCCAGCTGTCGACGGACTGCATCAAAGGCATCCCGAATCGCCACATAAATATCCTCATGGGGCTGGCGTTTGACCACCAGTTCGGAGCCCTGGACGGTCAGATCGATTTGCACTTTATACAGCACGCCTTGATGTTGATGTCGATGGGGACTGTCCACGGTCACACGACAGCCCATAATGTGATCGGAAAATTGATCCAGCTTGGACGCTTTCTCATGGATCTCGTTTTTAACCGCTTCTGAAACCGAGGCATTACGTACCGTAATCTGAAGTGGAAGTTTCATGGCCATTCTCCTTGATCCCGATGGTTCCGAACCTGCACGGCCAGTTGAACGCCTCCGACCCAGGAAACGATCACCGACTCTTTTTTAATTTCGACCGGTCTCGACATGGAATCCTACCATTTCCGAGCGGGCTTATGTCAAGAGCCCTTCTCTTCTTTTTTACTGCCCAGCGCCTTCGGCTTTACCGTAAACACGGGACAGGCGGCCTTTCGCACGACCCGCTCGGCCACGCTCCCCATCAGGACATGCCCCAGCCCCGTGCGTCCATGCGTTCCGAGCACGATCAGATCGGCCGGGATCTCTCCCGCGGTTTTGAGAATTTCAAGGAACGGGGTTCCCTCTTTCAAAATGGCATGCACGTTCGGTCCCTGATGTCGGACACGATCCGCCAGTTTATTGAGCTTGTGATGCTCTTCTTCCTTGACCTCCTTGATCCATTGATGGATCTCCGGCCGGACGCCGGGAGACACACCCGTATGGCTGAAGAAGGGCGGCTCGAACACATTAAGCAGATAAAGATCCGCCCCGAAGCCCCGGGCCAACTGCACGGCGTACTCTAATGCTTCATTGGAATAATCCGAAAAATCGGTCGCCATCAAGATCCGATGCAACGTGATCATCTCTTATCCCCCCTTTGCCTTTCTATTCGATTTTGGAACGGGATCAGGCCGGACGCCTGCTCCACTCCCGAAAACGCAGCCACTTCTCTCCCTCCACAGCCAGATAGACCGTCAAGGCCACCCCCACGCACAAGACCAGTTCCCCCATCGTCAAGGCCGTGGTATGAAAAACCGGCTGAAGGAGGGGGCTATAGGTGATGGCCAGTTGAAGGATCACGATCACGAACACCGCGCTGATCAGCTTTCGGTTTGAAAAAAAACCGATCGTCCACAGTGCATTCCGTTCGGAGCGCATGGCCAGCACGCTGAACATCTGAAAAATCGTGAGGACGAAAAAAGCCGCCGTCTGGCCATGACCGAGACCCTGCTTCGCCTGGGCCCATCCGAAAATACCGATGGTTCCCAACCCCATGACCAGACCCACCCAGACAACCTGCAGGCCCAGACCCTCGGCAAACAGGCTCGCCTTCGCATCCCTCGGCGGTCTCTTCATCACATCCCGCTCGGCCGGTTCCACGCCCAAGGCCAGGGCCGGAAGTCCGTCCGTCATCAGGTTGATCCAGAGAATTTGGACCGGGAGCAGCGGAAGCGGCAGGCCGAACAGGATCGCGAAAAACATGGTCATGATCTCGCCGCTGTTCGTGGACAGCATATATCGGGTGAATTTCCGGATGTTGTCGTAGATGATCCGCCCCTCTCTCACGGCCCAAACGATCGTGGCGAAGTTGTCATCCAACAGCACGATGTCGGAGGCCTCCCGAGCCACGTCCGTGCCCCCCCTTCCCATTGCCACGCCGATATCGGCCATCCGCAGCGCCGGAGCGTCATTCACGCCGTCCCCCGTCATGGCCACGATTCCCCCCCTCCGTTTGAGGGCCTGGACGATCTTCACTTTCTGCTCGGGCGAGACCCGGGCATAGACGGAAACATTCGGGATCAACGGCGCGAGTTCATCCAGAGACATGGACTCCAGATCCTCGCCGGTTAAGATGCGATCCTTCGGACCCCGGATCTTCAAGTGGGTCGCGATCGCTTCGGCCGTCATCCGATGATCCCCCGTAATCATCACCGGTCGAATCCCGGCCTCCCGGCAATTCGCCACGGCCGCCTCGACCTCCGGCCTTGGAGGATCCATCATCCCGACCAGGCCCAGGAAGACCGTCTCTTCCTCCACATCCTTTAAGCCCTCCTCGGAGGGTACGATTTCAAGGCCTCGCATCGCGCAGGCCAAAATACGGACCCCATCCGCGGCCAGCTCCCGGTGGATCTGCATAATTTTGTCATGATGATGACGAGTCAGCGGCATGAGAGTCCCTCCTTCCGTCACCCAAACGGCTCGCCGGAGGATTTCTTCAACGCTGCCTTTGCTGAAGGCCCATAGTCGTCCCGACGGATCCTGGTGGACCGTCGTCATGAGCTTTCGATTCGAGTCAAAAGGTCTCTCGGCGATTCGCGGATATTCCGCTTCAAGCCGGTCCTTCCAGAAACCGGCCTTTGCGGCCGCCGCAAGCAGGGCCCCCTCCGTCGGATCTCCCAAAATGGTCCAGCGGTTCTCCTGCTGCTCCAGACGGGCGTTGGTGCAAAGGGCGGCCGCACGGAGCAGTTGAAGAAGCGCCGGTACGTTCTTTGGATCCAACCGTGCTCCTTTTTCATGAAAATTCCCCTCCGGTGCGTAACCGCTCCCGGTGATATTCACCAACCGTCCTTCGAAGTAGACGATTTCGACCGACATGACATTCTGGGTGAGGGTCCCGGTCTTGTCGGAGCAGATCGTGGTGACGGAACCCAGCGTCTCCACGGCCGGCAGTTTTCGGATCAGCGCATTGCGGCGGACCATCGCCTGGGCACCGATCGCCAGAACGATGGTCACCACCGCCGGAAGTCCCTCCGGAATCACCGCCACGGCGAGGCTGATCGCCGTCAAAAGCATCGTCTCCGTCGGCTCGCCCCGAACGAGACCGGCGATGAAAATCACCCCCGTCATGGCCACGGCCGCGCCGGCCAGCCATTTTCCAAGATAGGCCAAACGGAGTTGTAGCGGCGTCTTGGGTTCTTCGATCGTCTGGAGGAGGCGGGCGATCTTTCCGAGCTCGGTCTCCATCCCCGTCTCGGTGACCACGGCCCACGCATGGCCGGCGACGACCGATGTTCCCATAAAGACCATGTTGAGCCGATCACCCAAGGAGAGATCTTTTTTGTGGAGCGTTCGGGGGTGTTTGACGACGGACGCGGCTTCCCCGCTCAATTGCGACTCGTTCAGCCGCAATTGGACCGCTTCGATGAGCCTCCCGTCGGCCGGAATCCGCTGGCCTTCGTTCAGGGCCATGAGATCCCCCGGGACGAGTTCCTGGGATGGAATCTCCGCGAATTTTCCTTCCCGCCGAACCACCACGTGGAGCCGCTCAAGCTTCTTTAAGGCGCCCAGGGCCCGCTCGGCGCGGTACTCCTGAGCAAATCCCAGAGAGGCGTTCAGCCCCACGATGACCAGAATCATCACGGCATCGGTAAAATCCCCCATCCAACCGGCGATCCCGGCGGCCGCAAGCAGAATCAGGATCATCACGTCCTTAAACTGCCTGGAGAGGATGGGCCAGAGGGTCCTTCGCTCTTCCTCCCTTAAGAGATTGGGGCCGTGCTGTCTTAACCGCCGTTCCGCTTCGCGAACGGAAAGCCCCTCTTGTCGAGAACTCTCCAATACCCGAAGAACCTCCTCGGCATCCATCTGGAACCACGGTCGGGCCATCAATCAGCGCTTTCCTCTCGCTTTCCCGACGGAGACCGTCTCAAGTTCTCTGGCCTCCTTGCGGTTCAGGAGGATAAGGGAATCGACAATTTCCCCGCAATAGACGCACCGCCAACCCTCATAAGACCAGGGTGCCCCTTCGCACGCCACATTGACGAACTCCTCAAAATTCATCTGCCCGCCGCATTTCGGACATTTCATCTTCATCATCTCCTTTCTCCCGAGGATCGTCTTATAGGGGCTCGCGTCGCCCCCTCCACTGGCGAAGCCGGATGGAGCCTCCCCCTCTCGCTCGCCGTGCTCGCTGGGTCAATGCCATGGGCATCTACTCTACCTTGATCTTCACTTCTTTCCGCTTGGCTTCCTCCGTCTTAGGCAACCGCACTTCCAACACGCCGTCCTTAAAATTGGCATACGCTTTGTCGACCTGCACCTCTTTGGGCAGGTCAATCGTCCGCACAAAACTCCCGTAGGAGCGCTCGGAATAGTAATACCCTTTCTTTTTCACTTCCTCTTCCTGTTTCTTTTCGCCCTTGATGGTGAGAAGACTGCCGGAGATGTTGATATCCAAATCCTCCTTTTTCATACCGGGAATCTCGGCCTTGACCACGACGTCGTCTTTTTCTTCGTAAACCTCGATCGCCGGTTCACGGAGCCCGATTTCCCGAAAGCGTTCCGGCCAGCTTAAACCCCATAAGGGCCTGCGGAAGAAATCGCCGAACAGTTGCTCTGCCTCCCGCTCCACTCGACTCAACTCCGAGAAAGGTTTCCAGGGTGTCACCTCCCGCGTTTGTTTCTCTTTTTCCTTGGCCATGGCTAAACCTCCTTTCTTTTTTATAGGGGCTCACGTCGCCCCCTCCACCGGCAAAGCCGGATGGAGCCTCCCCCTCTCGCTCGCCTGGCTCGCTGGGCAAATCCCAACGGGCAACAGGAGCCAGAGGACCCCAGTCATCGATGCCATTTCACCCGGATGAATTTATCATCCCGCGACCAGTTATACGTGACATCACCTTTATAGGCCCGCTGGATCTCCATCCCGATCCGTTGGGCAAACCGATCGCTGGTCGTCTGGATCTCCACTGATTTTAAGTTATCTTTGATCGAAATGATGCGATCGAGAGGATTGATCCTCTTGGCCCGAGCTTCCTCATTTCGAACCAGGTGGAGAATCTGCTCCTTATTGGGCACTAAGAACTCTCCGCTCAACGTGATAATCCCGCCCGGGAAAGAATCATGTCCCTTCTGACAGGCCGGGCAGATCGCGGAACGAACCGTACGGCCTTTCACCAAAGCCGGAAGGCTTTCCATGGACCAGCGCTTGTGATGATAAACCGCCCCGCAAGTTGGGCAGACGGCCACTTCCTTCGGCCCCATCAGCGGCAGGTAAGGATCACGATGGACCGCGAGATTTTTTCGAATCGGCAACACCGCCTCCGCTTGAAGCCCCTTAAGGCCAGTATTCGGCCGTGGACTTGATATAGCCGAAGAGGATGTCCCGCCGCGCGACAATGCCCACCAGTTTTCCATCCCGGACAACCGGCACACGGATCAGATGATCGGCCTCCAACAACCGGATAATCTCATCCACCGGGGTGTCTTCACGGACAAACTTCACCTCCCGCGACATGATCTCCTCGGCCCGGATGTCCTTCAGGTCCCGACTCTTTATGAGAACATCCAGCAGATCAAATTCGCTAATCAACCCCAGCAGCATCCCCTTGTCATCCACCACCGGCAGACTTCCAAAATTGAATTTGGTCAGCTGGGATGCGACGTGGCGGGCCGAATCGGAGAGCCTGCAGAATTTCACGTCCTCCTCCATTAAGAGAGAGGCCGTGAGCTTATGGAAATCACGCTTTTCGGTTAAATATTCTGAGCGTCTCATGGCAAATCCTCCTTTTTTTTCCCCTCATATCCTTCCCTATTATCATAATAAGCAAAGGCCATGCCATTCGTGGATAGAAACTGAATAGAACAAATTCGGCGGACCTCTTTATAAATCGAGGGTTAGACGGACATCGACGAAGCACGGCAGAAAGTCAGATTCAATGAAAAGAGGAAATGTCCAATGACCTGGACAGGAAAAAGCTCGTATGATTTTTTTTCATCGGGTTTTCAAAGGAGTTCTGATGTCAAGGAGAATGGACATTTGTCTATACAACGATGGGGGGGGCGGTTATTCGATGAGGTTGTAGCGCTTCAATTTATTGTAGAGAGTGGCCCGACTGATTCCCAAAAGTTTGGCCGCCCGGGACCGGTTCCCCTTCGCCTTCAGGGTGGCCTCCGTAATTTTTTCTTTCTCAACCGTTTCGGTGGCCGTTCGGATGACTTTGTATAACGCATCGTCCGGCTGCTCGACCGATGGTTCCATGAAGAGGGCCTCCGCAGCGATCTCCGTGGCGGGATTCATCAACACCGCACGCTCGATCACATTTTCAAGCTCTCTCACATTCCCCGGCCATGGAGACTCGACTAAAAGTCTCAGGGCTTTCGGTGAGATTCGCTTGGGTTCGAGGCGAT
Organism: Nitrospirota bacterium; assembly: GCA_016194285.1. GTDB lineage: Bacteria > Nitrospirota > Nitrospiria > JACQBZ01 > JACQBZ01 > JACQBZ01. The sequence goes on from JACQBZ010000035.1 coordinate 52,064, forward strand.
TCCGTTCGCAATACTTCTTGATGAAGTGGTCCGCCAAAAGGGGGATATCCTCTCTCCGTTGTCGCAGGGGCGGAATCACGATCGGAACGACGGCCAGGCGATAGTAAAGATCCTCCCGGAAGGACTTCTTCTCGACGCTTTTTTTGAGATCTTTGTTGGTCGCGGCGATAACGCGGACGTCGACTTTAATGGTCTTGTTGCCTCCCACCGGCCGGATTTCATTTTCCTGCAAGACCCGCAACAACTTCGACTGGAACGCCGGAGTGGTATCACCGATCTCGTCCAACAAGAGCGTCCCTCCATCGGCTTCTTCGAAAAGTCCCTTTTTATTGCTGACGGCTCCGGTAAAAGACCCCCGCACGTGACCGAACAACTCGCTCTCCAACAAGGTTTCGGGAAGGGCTCCGCAGTCGATCGCGACGAACGGTCGCTCCCGTCTCGGACTTTGCTGATGGATCGCTCGCGCGAACAGCTCCTTGCCGGTCCCGGACTCTCCGTAGATCAGAATCGTGGTATGGCTGTTCGCCACCCGCTCGATCAGGCGAAAGAGATCCTGCATCGGCTTGCTCCGACCGATGATGTTGCCCAAGGCGCCCTCGACCCCGACTTTTTCCCGTAACCGTTCCACCTCCCGGGTCAGCCGATGCAGGTCCAGGGCCTTTTTCACCGTCAACGTGATCTCATCGTTGTTGATCGGCTTGGTCAGATAATCGTAGGCCCCTGCCTTCATCGCGGCCACGGCCGAATCAATCGTTCCATGCGCCGTGAGCACGATGCAGGGCAAGGTCGGTCTCATGCTTTTCACTTTCTTTAACAGCTCCAGGCCGCTCAATCCGGGCATCTTAAGGTCGGATATGATAAGATCAAACCACCCCGTTTCCAACTTCTTGATCGCCTCTTCTCCCGAAAAGGCGGTCACCACGTCGTAGCCCCCTTTCCCAAGGACCTTTTTGAAGAGGCCGAGCATGTTGGGCTCATCATCGACCACCAGAATCCGATCGGACGTATTTTGGTCAGGAGCTGACGGACTCATCGCGCGGACTTCTCCTTCGGTCTACCGGCAAATGAAGGTAAAACGTGGTCCCCCGGCCCGGGACGGTCTCGGCCGAGATCCGTCCTCCGTGGGCCTCCATAATGCTCTTGCAGATCGAGAGCCCGAGCCCCATCCCCTTTTTGCTCTTGGTCGTGAAGAACGGATGGAATATTTTGGACAGATGGTCCGGATCAATCCCCTGGCCGGTGTCGGTCACGGTGATGATCACTTCGTCCCCATCCGTCCGGCTGGCAGGCCCTCCGGCCAAACTGTCTTCCTGATCCTCGATAGACGAAGTCGGTTTGGCCGTCAAGCTAACCGTCAAGGTTCCCCCGTCCGGCATCGCCTCGATCGCGTTGAAAAAGAGATTCACCAGCACCTGCCCCACTTGCTGCGGATCCACCCAAATCTTCGGAAGCCCGTTCCGATCCTGAATCACGGGCCGAATGTTGGCCTTATGGAAACGGGGCGTGAGCAGATCGATGCTCTTCCGGATCATCTCCATCGGATCCATCTGTGTAAACTGCGGAGTGGCTTGACGGCCGAAATCCAAAAGGTCCTGCATGATTTTTTTGCAGCGCCGGGCCTCCTCTTCAATGATCTTCACGGACTGATACCGGGGATCCGTCGGATCCACCTCCGTCAGCAGATCCTGAGCGAACCCGATCACGATGCCCAGCGGGTTGTTGAACTCATGGGCAAGGGAGGCCGTCATCTCGCCAAAGGAGATCAGCCGCTCCGAGAGAATCAGTTGCCGCTCCTGATCCTGGGCCAGATCGCGGAATCGCCGTTCGCTTTCCCGAAGCGCTTCCTCCATCCGTTTGCGGTCGGTGATGTTCTGGATGAGGGCGGTGACGAAGATCTGTTCCCGCACGCTCACGGGGCTTAAGCTGATCTCGACGGGAATCTCGGTTCCATCCTTACGACGGCCGGTCAACTCAAGGCCGATGCCCATTGGCCGTGTGGTCAGGTGGGAAATATAATTAGCGCGATGGCCGCTGTGACGCTCTCGCAAATGTTCGGGCACCAAGGTTTCAACGAACCGGCCAAGCAGTTCATTCCGGTTGTAACCGAAGATCTTCTCGGTCTGCTCATTGATGAATAAAATGTGCCCCTCCCGGTTGATGATGACCACGGCATACGGAAGCGCCTCCATGACAGACATGAATAGCTCGTCCTTCAAAACAAGCGCTTCAACCGGTTGGGCTGATCCTTCGTCTAAACGATCCTGTTCCGAATGCGACATAGGAAATTGTCCTTAAGGTATTCCGATATCTTATCCTATGCCCATGAAATTTCATTGTCAAGATGATCGGGGTGAGAGATTCATCGTTGACGGATCTTGACTAGGGAGGGAGAAGATGTTCCCGAACCGTTTCTTTCAATACGTCAATATCAATGGGTTTGACAAGATATTCCACGGCGCCCTTCAGAAAGGCCATCGCCCGCGTTTGATCGCCCGGATAAGTCGAGAGCATGACGACCTTGGTACCCGGCTCGAGATTTTTGACCCGATCCAGAATCGAAAAACCATCGATCGGACGCATCCGAATATCCACGAACACGAGATCAAACGGCTCCTCTTCATGCCATCTCAGGGCCTGGTTCCCGTCGGTTGTTGTTCTAACTTCGTAACCCTCCTTTCCAAGGACTTTAGATAGAAGGCCAAGAAAATTCTCTTCGTCATCAATGACCAGGATTCTGGGATAACTCATTTTTTAACACTCGTTTCCAACGGCACGAAAATTCGACATGATGACCCACTGCTACTTCTATTACAAGCAAGATACGTGCCATGGGCTACGTTTTTTTCCCTCGGTCTCAGAGTCGTACATTTCCGGAAATAAATAGGGTATTCACCTGACTTCAGAAGCGGCCATTGGGGAAAGTCTGGTGTTTGGGTGCTTCAATTGATATAATGGGCGCGACACGGAGAAGATCGATTCCCACACTTCACGGACATCTCAGCGGTCTCAAGGCTGGACAGACCCGACGCCTGGAGCATCTATATCGCCGTCGGATCCCCCCCGACAAGGTCATCACGCCGGAACTGGCCCGCGCGCTGACCGAACTCTCGCGTGATGTCGGGAGGCAGATTGGGCTGATCGTGACGCGGCGGGGCGATATTTACGCCGTGATCGTGGGTGACGACCGCGAGATTCTGATCCCCGACCTGTCGAAGTTCCGCGCGGGCCGATTCCGGCTTCGGGGCGTCCGCTGCCTCCATACCCATCTCGACGACTCGCCGCTGACGCAGGACGACTTCACCGACTTGGCGTTGCTCCGGCTGGACCTCATCGCCGCGATCGGCGTTCTTGAAAACGGGCTTCCCGGACATTGTTATCTCGCCCACCTCCTCCCGCCCAATCCGGAAGGCAAGGCCTGGGAAGTGCATCCGCCGCAATGGACACACCAGTTGAACCTGGATTTCCAATCCTTCGTCACGACGATCGAAGACGAGCTGGCCCGCCACCAGACGGCCTATGACGTCAAGGACAAACGGGAACGGGCGATCCTGGCCAGCGCCTCCACCCGGAACCGGCTCGATCAGGAGGAATCCATGGAGGAATTGGCCGAGCTGGCGCGGACGGATCAGCTCGTCGTGGTGGATGTCGTGACCCAGCGGCCCAAGACGCTGCATCCGAAATATCTCATGGGGGAAGGAAAGATAAAGGAGCTGATCATGAAGGCCTATCAGCAAGGGTCCGATCTGCTCGTCTTCGACCAGAACCTCACCCCGCTTCAGACCAAGGCGATCGGCGAGATCACGGAGATGAAGGTGATCGACCGGACTCAATTGATCCTGGACATCTTCGCGCGGCGCGCGCACAGCCGGGACGGAAAGGTCCAGGTCGAGCTGGCCCAGTTGAAATACCGTCTGCCCCGCTTATCGGAGCGGAGCACGGCGCTCTCAAGGCTCACCGGAGGGATCGGCGGACGCGGACCGGGCGAGACCCGATTGGAAGTGGACCGACGGCGCGCGCGGGATCGAATCAGCCGCTTAGAGAAAGAACTTCAGATGCTCAGCCGGGCGAGGACGGAACGGCGGTCGTTGCGGGTGAAAAGCGGCATTCCCATTATCTCAATCGTGGGATATACGAATGCAGGTAAATCGACGCTGTTGAACGCACTGACCCACAGCGAGGTGCTGACGGACGACCTCCTGTTCGCCACACTGGACACCGCCAGCCGCCGCTTACGTTTTCCCCGCGAGAGAGAAGTCATCATCACCGACACGGTCGGCTTCATCCGCGAGCTGCCGGAAGATTTGATGGGCGCCTTCGCCCCGACGCTGGACGAACTGCGGGACGCCCATCTGCTTCTCCACGTCGTGGACATCAGCAATCCCCGGTTCGAGGAGCAGATCGCGGCCGTCGTGAAACTGTTGACGCAGCTTTTGCTTGATCAAATTCCCCGGCTGGTGGTGTTCAATAAAGAAGATCGGGTCGATCCGCAGATCGTCAAAGACGTCTGCCGGCGCTATGATGCCGTCTCGATCTCGGCGCTTCATCCCGAGACGTTGCCCAAACTGCTGGCGGTTCTCGAAGATCGGGTCTTCCGGTCGGTCAGGGAAATTGAAGAACCCCGGCCTTCCAGCCGGGGATTCTTCGACACCTGAGCAAAACGTCCTACCATCCCTGGTTTTTCCCAAACAGCACGGCGATCCCGTATGGCGCATCGTCGACCGGAAACGTGGTCTGGACCGTGTCGGTTTCTGTATCGATAACGGCGACCCGTCCCTTGGGCTTCTCCCCGCTCAACGTAACATAAGCATATCTTCCATCCGCACGATACGCGATGCCGTGCGGTCCCTGGCCGACCGGGATTACTTTTTCCACCCTCCAATGGTCGAGATCGACCTTGTAGACGGCCGCCGACTCCATACAGGGAATATAGAGAAAAGGCCGGGTGGGATGAACCGGAGCCTGCATCGGGCGTTTGCCCACGGCCAAACTCGCCAACACCGCTTTTTGCGCCACGTCGATCTTGTGCACCTGGTTCAATCCCACGTCGGTTACATAGGCAAACTTTCCATCACTCGTGATTCCCATGGCCATCGGTTTGGCACCCGAAGGCAGTTGAATTCGATCGACTTGATGACGCGCGAGATCGACCACCGAAACATCGCCGGAGCGGCTATTGGGAGTGAGCACGAATCGACCATCCGGCGTGATGACCAGTCCATGCGGACCCCTCCCCTTCAGCTTCACGGTCTCAACCACTTTAAACTCCGGAACCGAGATCACGGAAAGCGTGGAGGCGGCTTCATTGGAAACGTACAGGCGCTCCCCGGTGTGATCCGGAACGACATGGGCCGGCTGATGTCCCGTCACCACGGACGTCAGGAGGGCATTGGTCTTGACATCAAAAACCTGAACCAGGTCATCCGACTCTTTGGTAAATAGAACGGTCACATAGAAATACCTCCCGAGGGGATCCACGTTCACATAATGCGGGCGTGAACCGGTCGGAACCTCCGCCACGGTGCCAAGATTCGTAAGATCAATGACCGAAATGCTGTCCGAACCTTCGTTGGCGACATACAAGCGTTGGAGGGATGAGGAAAAAGCCCATGGGGTCGCGGAGAAGAGAACCCATAAAATAATCGCGATCCCCAACACGATTTCGCGGGGCAAAGGTGAAAAAGGGGGTGGAGCTCCCATCTCGTGCGCATCCCTTCCCGTTTTTTTTGGAATGCCGCTTCTTACCGAAGATGCTTCTTCAAAACTTCATTATCCCTGATCCGAGGATCGGCAGGGGCCAGCAGGATCGCCTTCTTAAAATGTTCCGCGGCCTCCTCGTGTTTTCCTTCCTGATCCAAGGCCAGCGCGAGATTGAAATGGGCCGCCGCCAGATCCGGATCGGCCTCCAGCGCGCGTCGGAAGTCGGCGGCCGCCTTCTCCCAGTGCTCCCGAAGCAGATGATCCATCCCGTCCTGATTCCTTGCCGCGGCCGATCCGATCGCGTACCCCTCGGGCGTCGCAATCGCCATCCGGCCCACCGGACTCTCCGGCAGCCTCGGCCTGGAACGATCCGAGCAAGAAGAACAGAGGAGCAGGACAACCACCAGCAGACAAACCCCGATACGGACTTTTCCGACGCTCATCGTCTGTCCTGATCCTTGCCCCTTATAAAGATGTTTATCGTTCGGCTTCTCGTTCGAGAAGGCTCAGGCAAAATTTGAGCACGTCCTGTTCGGAGAGGATGCCCACCAGCGACCCGTCCCGATCGACAATCGGTAAACCGCCGATCTTGTGCTTGATCATCGACGCGATCGCGTCTTGCACGGTGTGATGTTCACGAAGGGTGATGACATTCAACGTCATCGCTTCTTCAACCGGCAGTTGCAGGTAGGCATCATCCCGATCGCTTTTGGGGAGCTTCAGGCTGGGTCGGCCGCCCAGTTGTCGCAGATCACGGTCGGAAATGATTCCGACAAGCTTGCCGTCTTTGGTGACCGGCAGCCGGCGGATTTCGTAGCGGGTCATGACTTCGATCGCCATGCCCACGGTTTGATTATGCGCGATGGTGATGGGCTTGGGAGTCATTAATTCGCTGACGGGTATGCGTTTCATCTCGGCCTCATGGAATAAAGATACATTTAAACGGCGCTAAAATTACGGATGCACTATAGCATGATTCGACATCGGTCAACAAGGGGGGATACCTCAATCTCCCCCGACGCCCCTGCGGACAACCACGATACCGGATGGATCAAGATGATACCGGGAGCGGTCATGTTCCGGATCATATCCCAAATGCGTGCCGGCCTCGAGGTCGTTGTAACGATCGACGATGGCCCGACGAAGGCGGGACCCCCGCCGAATACAAACGTAGTCCATCACGATCGAATCCTCGATCAACACATCCTCTTCAAGCCACACCTCCCGCCGGATGATCGAATTGCGAACGGTCGCGTTGTTCACCACCGTCCCACCCGCCAAGCTGCTGTTCTCAATTTTGCCCCGGATGATCTTGGCCACCGGCCCCTGATAATTGCTGGAATAGATGGGCCATTGAGAATTGAAGGTTTCAAACTTGGCCTCCGTTCCGAGGAGGTCCTGATGGGCGGCGTAATAAGCCCCGATGGTTCCCACATCGCGCCAGTAACCCCGTTCTTCAAAGGGATGGATGCCGGGGACTTGGTTGGTGAGAAAATCATAGGCGAACACCCGGTGGGTCTTGCTTAAGCGTGGAATCACGTGCCTTCCAAAATCGCGTTCGCCATAGCGATTGGCTTCATTCAGGGCGGCGGTGAGCACCTCGGTCGTGAACAGGTAATTGCCCATGGAAGCATACGCGCGTGCCGGGTCGCCGGGCATGGCCGTCGGATGCTCGGGCTTTTCCTCAAATCCCCGGATACGACCGTCCGCATCGGCCGAAATGATTCCGAACGAGGAGGCTTGGTCGAGCGGGACGGGTAACGCGGCCACGGTCACGTCCGCGCCGCGCTCCAAATGGAACGCGACCATCTGGCGGACGTCCATCCGGTATATATGATCCGCTCCGAAAACGGCCACAAAGTCGGGATGATGCCGGTCGAAGAGGTTGATGTTCTGATAAACCGCGTCGGCGGTTCCCTGAAACCACTCCGGTCCGGTCCGCATCTGGGGGGGCACGACCGTGACGAAATGATCGGGCAGCATGGGAGAAAGGATCCAGGAGCGGCGGACGTGCTCGATGAGCGATTGGGATTTATACTGGACCAGCAGATAGATGGCGTGAATTTCGGAATTGACCAGACTGCTCAGGACGAAATCGACGATCCGGTAGCGCCCTCCGAACGGGACCGCGGGCTTCGAGCGCTCGGCGGTCAACGGATGGAGGCGGCGTCCTTCTCCGCCGGCCATGACCATGGCCAGGATTCTCGGATGTTCCATCGCGGAACCCGAAGCCGGCCGGTCGCTGCTCTTTTTCACGCGAGGCATAAAGCCTCCTCACATCCATTCTCGTTTGGGGGTTTAGAAAAGGTTCCCCGGTCCATCGTGGAGGCCCCGCGCTGGCGCGATGATGCAAAATGAAGCTGAAAGACGGAAAAAACTCTGACGGACCGATGGGGGAAGTATAGCGAAAACCGAAAAGAATCTCAAGGGGAGTCGGACTGTAACGGCCCTGATAGGAAAAGGCTTGTTCGGATCATCCCAAGGCATGGTTGGGATAGGGCCATTTCGGCAGCGGGGCCGATTCTTTGACGAGATAGCGCCTCATTTGGATGTCGCAGACCGCATAACCCCAATTGATGAGCCGGCATTGCTCCTCTTCGCTGAAGGGGTTCAGCCGAGTACGAATCTTCGCCAGTTCTTTCATGACTTCCGTGGGGACGAGGAGACTGCCTGGAAGGTTATACCCCTTTATTTCTGTATGGGTCCCCCAATAGGCACCGTTGCGGTACCCGAATTGGTATTCATATGCAAGCGCCCGTTTTCGGAGCGCGCGCGCTTGGTTGCTGGTCATATCAAATGCACGGAGAGTTTGACTATACCAGTTCGTCCTTGGACCGGCGAAACTTTCGAAAGGCATGCCTGCATCGCTCACGAGAAGGGTCTGGTAGCGGTTCCAGACGGTTTCAAGACCGAGATTGTCATAGATCCCGCCGTCGGTGAGAATGAGACGCTTTCGGTATGCGACCTCATCGTAGAGGTCGGCCCCCTTGGTCTTTGTGAAGCTCCCGGGATCCGTATCAATGACCATCGGCGAGAGATAGGGCGGGAAGGCGCTTGAGGCGGATACGGCCACCGAAACGCGGAAGGTGGGATTTTTGATCAGTCCAATCCGATAATCCCCCGCATAGAGTTTGGAGAATCGGAAATCCACACCCGTGGCAAAATTTGTGGTATTGAAGATAAACAGCGGGGCATTATTCGTCGGGAGATCCTGAAGGGTTTTTTCTCCGAAAAGATACTTCCGATACTTTCTCTCAACGGCGTCACTCACGCGCTTTCTTGGCCATAGAACCCCTTTCACCATGGAAGGACCGTCGATGGAACGGCCACAAAATTGCCGGAGAGGATTCACCACTTCTTTGACGAAGTTGGTGGCGATACCACCGGAGAAGTGTAACGCGGTCCATTGACAGGCCAATAAGCCGGCCGTAATCGAACCCCCCGATACGCTCGAGACCCGGTTCAGTTTGGGCAGATAGCCCAGTTCGTTCAGGCGCCATAGGGCTCCGCAGTGAAAGAGGGTCGCGCGAAAACCTCCCCCTGAAAGAGCCAGGCCGATCCCTGCTTCAACACCCTCACTCCCAAACGGCATATCTATTTTCCTATAGACATGGAGCCGTCAGTCGGGACTGAACCGACGACCTTCCGATTACGAAGACGATCCGTAGTATTACCAGAACCCCTTGCGAAGTCAAGACGATTTTGATTTTGTATGGGAATCCGACCCGGGCCAACCGGGCCGCAAAAACATACTTATTATTGGGTTTGACAGAACAATTTTGTCGGCTATCCTTTAGTAAAGAGTGCCACGATCCGTTTTTCCATTCACTTTTTCCAAAAGAAGAAAGAGATCCCCGTCTTTTGGGGGAGAAAATCAGGGTATCGCTTATGGCCTTGGATCAGAATTTGGTTGTTCGTTTCCAAAACGGAAGAGTTTTAAAGGGGACTTCTAAGGATTTTTCCACGAACAGGGACAGTTTTAACCTGACCTTGGCAAATCGATCGTCCGCTAATCCGTTGGTCAAGATTTTCCTCAGAGATCTCAAAGGAATTTTTTTTGTGAAGGATTTTGTGGGAAAGAAAGAATATCAGGAAGACAAAGGGTTTTCAAAACCCGGAAAGACTTTTTACGGAAAAAAAACAATTGTTCATTTCAAGGACGGTGAGATCCTTTATGGCTTCACTCAAAACTATGCGCCGGACCGGCGGGGGTTTTTTCTCTATTCTTACGATTCTCAATCAAATAATCTGAAACTCTTCGCCATAAATTCGTTTGTCACCAAGGTTGAATTCCCTCCCCTTTAAAATTTCATCGTTCGTACATTTCCCAAAAAGCAGAAGGCCATGCGGGAAAGATGGAGCCGGCGAGTGGGATTGAACCACCAACTTGAAACTCGGCCCGTCGTGGGATCAACCCAGCGAGCAACGCGAGCGAGAGAGGGAGGCTCCATCCGGCTGTGCCGGTGGAGGGGGCGACGTGAGCCCCTATAATATGGAGCCGGCGAGTGGGATTGAACCACCGACCTGCTGATTACGAATCAGCTGCTCTACCACTGAGCTACGCCGGCGCGACAAGTTTCGAAGTGTATCATAAAAAAGGCGTGAGGAAAAGCGAAAGATGAAAAAAGCGCTACTCCCGGGTGATCTTGACGTCCTTGACGACGGCCCCCTTCGGGCCGAAGGGCGGAAGCGATTTCCCGTTGAACTGGATCTTCACCCCGCCGGCATTCCCGAAACTGACCAGGAAATGATCCGACGCCTTCCAGGTGACCTTCTGGCCAGGCTGCAGGAACACTTCCTTGGTATCCCCGCCGTCGATCCTGGCCGAAACCCAACTCGACTCCACGGCTTCGATCACCAAAACGAGGTCTCCAACCGGGGCGGAAGATACGACCGGTGCAAGAGGCGCGGGGGGAACGGGATGTCCGGCCGGAGCGGAGGGCGTTTGAGACGCGGCGGGTGCGGGAGACTCTCCGGGCACGTTCACGATCAGGGGTAATTTTTCGACCGGCGGCTTTGTCTTCGTTTCGGCCGGAGGTTTTGGAACCGCCTGCGGATTGGGGAGCACCGGGGGCTTGAGAGCCGCCGGAGGCTTGGTGTTCTCGGGTGTCACAGCCTCGGGAGCGATCGGAACATTGGCCGGTTTGGGCTCGGCCTCATTGAGCGCGGGTTTGTTGACGGCCGGCTCGGCCTGTTCAAGTGGCGTCTCGGGGGCGGTCGACGTCTCCTGGGCGGGCGGCGACGGGCGGGAGTCGAAGCCGCCCTCCTTATCCGTCGAACGCCTGGCGTTCATGCTGTAAACCGTCAGAATGGCCAGGCCCAGCACGGCCACGACCGCCACCTGGGCGATGCGGCCCTGCAACTTTCTCCGGCTATTCTGGAGTTCAAGCGTTTGTTCGGAGTGCCGTTGGCTCTCGTCCCGCCGTTGGAAAAAGGCCTGAGCCGATTGGGAAAACCGGGTCATCGTGTCCTCGTCGTCCAGACCCAGGCAGCGTCCATAGACCCGGACGAAGCCCCGGGCAAACACTTCGCCCGGAAATTTCTCCAGCCGGTTTTCCTCCAGCGCCTGAATATAGCCCGGGCTGATCCGGGTCAGCCGGGCCACCTCCCCGACCGAAAGCCCGTGTTCTTCGCGTATTCTTCGCAGGTATTGTCCGATGGATTCCATGGCGCTTCCCTCGGCTTAACGGAGAAGCTCAAGGCTCTGTTTTGCTTTTTTCGCCAGCTCACTGTCCGGCGCAAGGCGGATCACGCGTTGAAACTCCTCCTTGGCCAGCGGGCTGGAGCCGGTTTTAAAATAGGCCTGTCCCAGAAAGAAATGGACCTCCGTGTAATCCGGCGCGATCTTTAATGCGCCGTTGAAGGCGTCCACGGCCTCCGGATACTGCCCGTCTTTATAATAGGCCTGACCCAGACCGTTATAGACCAGCGCGTTGAAGAGCGGATCATCCGGCGGAGGCGGCAGGCTCAGCGCTTCCTTGAACTCTTTAATGGCGCTCTTGTACTCATTCGTATTCAGGTAGACCATGGCCAAGTTTCGGTGGGGATATTGCGGTGTCATGTATTGCGGATTCTGGAGGGCCATCTTATACTCGGCGATCGCTTTGTCCCGATCGTCCAGCCGCTCGTAAACCGTCCCGAGATAGTTATGGGCCTCGGAGAATTTCGGATCGATCTCGATCGCTTTTTTGAAGGCGTCCCGGGCCTCCGCAAATTTACCCTGACTGAAATAGATATGCCCCAGGCCGTAGTAGGAATCCCGGTCTTTCGGGTTGGCCTCGATCGCCTTTTGGAACTCGACGAAGGCCATCTGCGTCTGATTTTCGTTCAAATAGGAGAGTCCCAGTTTGTAATGGGCCTGGGCGCTCTTCTCCCGTTGGACCCTAGACGTCGTGGAGCATCCGGATAAAGATAAACCGACAAGGATCACGAGCACCACGATCCATCGTGCTTGAGAACGAATGATCTTCCCTATGACTTTCATTGATGCATTCCTCATTAACATTGTAGCGGAACGATCCCGGACGGTTCAGATGGCCTTCAGATCTTCAAAGGAGGTCAGCCGTCCGAATTCCCGGTAGCGGTCGTCGATCTCCCGCCGGGTCAATCGGCGGAGACGGTCCAGACTGAAGGACTCGACGTTGAACGACGCCATCACGCTGCCGAAGATGACCGCCCGGCGGATCCCGGCCTCGCTGAGATCGCCGCTTTGGGTTAAATATCCCATAAAGCCGCCGGCAAAGCTGTCCCCCGCTCCGGTCGGATCGAAGACCGCCTCGAGGGGATAGGCCGGGGCCGCAAACGCCGTCTTTTCGTTGAACATCAGCACACCGTACTCGCCCCGCTTAATGATCAGCGTCTTCGGGCCGTTGGACAAAATCTTCTTCGCCGCCGTGACCAGATTGGCCTCGTCGGCCAGCTCCCGGGCTTCTCCGTCGTTGATGATCACGATATCGACCTGTTTGAGCGTCCGCTCCAATTCATCCCGTTTTCCCTCGATCCAAAAATTCATGGTGTCGCAGGCCACCAGGCGGGGTTTTTCGACCTGGCTCAGCACCTCCTGCTGCAAAACCGGATCGATATTCCCCAGGAAGATCATTTCGGACCCCCGATACGATGCCGGAAGAATGGGCAGAAAGCGCTCCAGCACGTTCAATCGGGTCTCCAAAGTACGGGCCTCATTGAGCTGAAAGCCGTACTCCCCCCGCCAGCGGAAGGTCTGACCCTCAAGGATCTGCAGCCCGGCCAGATCAATCTCTTTCGTCTTAAGAAACCGGAGATGTTCCTCCGGAAAGTCCCGGCCCACCACCGCGACGAGTCGTACTCGGGTGAAATAACTGGCGGCCGTCGCAAAATACGTGGCCGAGCCGCCCAAGACATCCCGGGCTTCGCCGAACGGCGTCTTCACCGAATCAAGCGCGACCGTTCCCACCACCAGCAAGCTCATTTTGAACCCGATTTTTTCATGGAGGGCTTTAAGTAATCTCCGAGAATCAGCTTCAGATTTTCCTGGGTCTTTTTCGGAATCAATGAAGGCGGCGTCATCACGGCGTTCTTCAGCGCGGAGCCGCAGGGACAGCGTCGCACCTCGGGGATGTCGGGAATCGCCGCGCGGATGATCTGCTGAGACAGGACCACATTTTTCTTCAACGTCTCGATCACGGCCTCGACCGTAACGGATTCCATGCTTTCATGCCAGCAGTCGTAATCCGTCACCAACGCGAGCGTAGCATAACAGATTTCGGCCTCGCGCGCAAGCTTGGCCTCGGTCACATTGGTCATCCCGATCACGTCCACGCCCCATCGCCGGTAAATCTGGGACTCGCCGCGCGTCGAGAACTGCGGACCCTCGATGCAGAAGTAGACCCCGCCGTCATGCAGGACGGCCCCCCGGCTTCGTCCGACCCGGCCGAGGATGGACCGCATCTCGGAGCAGACCGGATCGGCAAACGCGACATGGGCCACGACCCCGTCGCCGAAGAAGGTGCTGATCCGACGTTTGGTGTGATCGTAGAACTGGTCCGGAAGCACGATCTGGCCCGGCGCGATCGACTCTTTCATGCTTCCGACGGCGCTGACCGAGATGATCCGCTCGACGCCGAGTTTTTTCATCCCCCAGATGTTGGCCCGGAAATTGATCTCACTCGGAAGGATGCGATGGCCGCGGCCGTGTCTCGTCAGAAAAGCCACGCGGCGCCCCTCCAGCCGCCCGGTGACAAAGGCATCCGAAGGCGGGCCGAAGGGCGTCTTGAGACACACCTCTTTTTTCTCGGTCAGGCCCTCCATCTCGTACAGGCCGCTTCCGCCGATGATTCCGATTTCCGTTTTTTGCATCGTCATCTTTCTTTGAGCGTGATGAATCACGCCCCTACAATCGCCTGCAATTTGATCTGTTCCTCGACGACGCATTCCGCCTTTTGGTAGGCTTCCTCGACCCCCTCCGATTCGGACAGGTCGATCCACCGGATGGACGGATCGCGATTAAACCAGGTGAACTGCCGCTTCGCGTACCGTTGGGTGTCGCGCTGGAGGCGGCGGATCGCTTCCCCCTGATCATATTCCCCGTTGAGATATCCCACGATCTGACGATAGCCCAGCCCTTTCATCGACGGCCGCTCGGCCGAATATCCCTTCTCGATCAGCCCGCGGACCTCATCCACCAAACCCTTCGCCATCATGTCCTCCACGCGCGATTCGATCCTCCGGTAGAGATCCGGACGGGATCGTCTCAAACCGATTTGGATCGTCTCATACGGTCGTTCGGAAAACCGATGTTCCCGATGAAAATCGGACAGCGGCCGGCCCGTCTTTTCGTACACCTCGATGGCGCGCACTATTTTAGACCGGTCCTGTGGCCGGATCGCCCGGGCCGACTCCGGATCGATTTCCGCGAGCCGCCGGTGCAAATGGCCCGCGCCCCGGTGCCGCTCTTCCGCGATCAACCGTTCCCGCAGCGCCCAGTCCGCCTCCGGTCCCGGCCACAGCCCGTGCACGAGCAGTTTGATATACAGTCCGGTCCCGCCCACGACGATCGGGATCCGGCCTTCGTGGTGCAGCCGCTCGATGGCGGCCGCGGCGAGGACCTTAAACCGCCCGGCGCTGAAGGGCGCGTCCGGATCGACGACGTCGATTAGGTGATGGACAACACCGGATCGTTCATCCGGTCCGGGCTTGCCCGCCGCGGCGGGCTTGGCCGTTCCGATGTCCATGCCCCGATAGACCATCCGGGAATCGGCGCTGACGACCTCGGAGTGAAGTTTGAGCGCCAGCCGGATCGCCACGGCGCTCTTCCCGACGGCCGTGGGGCCGACCAGCACGATCAGGGGCTTTTTTTCGTTTAATACGTTCATAACGAACCAATGGATACAGGCCGCTCAAAAAGCTCCAGATGCAAGGCCGCAGGAACCGAGGAGACCGCAGCGTACTAAGAAGGTACGTGAGGATCTCTGAGGGGCCGAGAACGAAGCAGATGGACTTTTTCAGCGGCCTGTCAACGCCGTTGAAATAATTTTTCCAAATCCGTCAATCTAAACCGGACGCGGATCGGGCGGCCGTGGGGACAGGTCGGCGGAACCTCCTGCCGGTAGAGATCCTCCAACAAACGCGCCATCTGTTCCGGCTGCAACGGTTGATGGGCCTTGATCGCCGCATGGCAGGCCATCGACGCAATGACCGTTTGAACCGTTTCTTCCGCGGCCGGCGTCGCACCGGCGCTCACATCATCGAGGATATCCCTCATCAGCGTACGGCCGTCGACCATTCCCAGGAGGGCCGGCACGGCGCGAATCCGGAAACTCCGCTCGCCGAACTCCTCCACCTCCAGCCCGATCCGGTCGAACAGCGGCAGGATTTCGCGAACCCGCACGGCCTCGGCCGCCGGAAACTCCACGACCTCGGGGATCAGGAGCGGCTGTACCGCCACGCGGGCGTCCCGCTGCTGGGACAACAGACGTTCGTACAAAAGACGTTCGTGCGCCGCATGCTGGTCGATCAGATGCAGCTCCGGGGCCGAATCCCCTCCGAAGACCGCCACAATGTAGGTCTGATCCACCTGACCGAACGGCTGGACGCGGACGGGAAGCAACGCCGTTCCGGAAGGCTCCGCCGTGGAATCCAACGGCCGATAGACCTCCATGGCCTCGCGAACCTCCCCCGTCGGCCGTCCGGAAAACGGCCGGGCGGCCGTCGGCGTTCCGGCATCCGGCGCCGGGTAGGCGACGGTTTGCGGCGGCGCGTCCACTCCGGAGCGAATCTCGTACATCCCGGACTCACCCGCAGGCAGGCCCTCCCGCCGGAGCCGGTCCCGCAGCGCGGTCTTGACGAACTGATGCACCGCTTGGTTGTCCCGAAACCGGACCTCGCGCTTGGCCGGATGGACGTTGACGTCCACGGTTGAAGGATCGACCTCGATGAACAGGCAGGAGACCGGATGCCGCCCCTTTGCCAGCAGCGTCCCGTAGGCCTCGCTCACGGCGTGTGACAACGAGGCGTTCCGAACCGCGCGGCGGTTCAAGAAAAACTCCTGCTGCTCCCGCGTGGCCCGAAAATTCCCCGGCCGGGAAACCAAACCCTTGAGCTTGAACCGATCCGACTCGGCCGACACCTCCAAAAAATCACGAGGGTCCTCCGGCCCCATCACCTGCATCGCCCGCTCCATTTCATCCCGGACGATGGGAAGATCGAGAAGGACTTGGCCGTTGTGGGTCAACCGGAAATGGATCCAGAAATGGGGAAGCGCCTGCTGTTGAACGGCATGGACGATGTGGGCCAACTCGGTCGGGTTGGATTTTAAAAACTTTTTCCGCGCCGGGGTGTTATAAAAAAGTTCCTCCACCTCCACCAGCGTCCCGGCGGGGGTGGCCGCCTCATGGGTATGAACCCAGGCGCCCCCCTGCACTCGAACCTCGGTTCCGATCGATGCCCCCGTCGGGGCCGTGACCATTCTCACCCGAGCAACGGCTCCGATGCTGGGGAGCGCCTCCCCGCGAAAACCCATCGTCCGTATCGCCGCCAGATCCGATTCGGTCCGGAGTTTGCTGGTGGCGTGCCGCTCAAAAGCCTGCCGGGCGTCCTCCGGTCCCATCCCCTCGCCGTCATCCGAAACGCGGATCAGCCTTCGCCCGGCGTCTTCCGCCTCGACGAAGACCCGCGTCGCCCCGGCGTCGATCGCGTTCTCGACCAGTTCCTTGACGACCGAGGCCGGACGCTCCACGATCTCGCCCGCGGCGATTTTGTTGGATAAATTTTCGGGAAGAATATGAATTTTCGGCATGATGACGGGTAGGGGCACGGCCTGCCTGCCGGCAGGCGGGCGCGCCGTGCCCCTACGTCCCGGTTTTATTTCAATTCGGCCAGCTTGTTCTTCGCCAGTTTTCCTTCGTTGGAAAGCGGGTAATTCTCGACCACTTTTTTGAGATAGGTTCTCGCCCGGGTCTTATCGCCGATTTCGATGCAGGCATAGCCCGCTTTCAGGAGCGCCCCGGGAACCTTATCACTCTTGGGATAATCGCTGACCACCTTATCAAACGCCTCGATCGACTTCAGATACTCTTTCTTACCGTAGTACGATTCGCCGATCCAGTACTGGGCATTCGGGGCCAAGCTGGTCGCCTTGAACTGGGTCAGAAAGCTTTGGAACCCCAGCAGCGAGAGATCGTAGTTGCCTTTGAGGTAGTCGTTGTAGGCCAGTCCGTAGGCCTCCGAAGGGGACATCCCGGTCGCCTTGTCTTTTTCGGTCGGCCGTCCGGGAAGGACAATCGTCTGATCGGGCGAGGCCGCGCCCTGAGGCGACCTCGCTTCGGGAGTCCCGGACGACTTCAGGTCCGGCGTCCCGGGACCTCCCTTTCCGATCGTCGGGGCGGTTTTCTCCAGATCGGCCACCGACTTTTCCAGCGCCGCGATCTGGCCGTCGAGCACATCCAACCGACCGGTCAGCTCCTTCGAACGGAAGGTCAGGTCGTCGATCCGCTGCGAAAAATCGGCCAGGAGATGGCTGTTCTCCTCCAGCTTCCCCTGAGCCGCCTGGAGGTCCGTCGCGACCTGATCCAGTTTGATGACGATATCGGCCTGACTGCGCTGGACCGTTGTGGAACGCTCCTTGAAATAGCTTTCAACCACCTTGAGTCGGTTTTGAATCTCGTCCCGCTCCGCCCGGTTTTTTTCCACTTCGGTTTGCAGATCCATCACATCCGCTTGGGTCGCACATCCGGAAAAAACAAGCGGCAGGAACAAAAGGGCCCAAAACAATCGCTGCATTTATTCTCCCTATTGAACTGCCAAATGGGCTCGGCGGTTTTTTGCGTAGCAGGTTTCGTTATGCTCCGTGCAGACCGGACGCTCTTCGCCGTAGCTGATGGTGGACAACCGCCCCTTTTCGATCCCGAGCGTGACGAGGAACTGCATCACGGCCTTCGCACGGCGCTCGCCCAAGGCCAGGTTGTACTCGTTGGTCCCCCGTTCGTCGCAATGCCCTTCGATCTTCACCTTGACCTTCGGGTTGTCTTTCAGCCAGCGCGCATCGTTCTCCAGCGTCGCGCGCGCGTCATCGCGGATGTTGTACTTGTCGAAATCGAAGTAGGCATCGGTCAGGCCCTGCGAAGGCACCACGGCCTCTTTGACAATCGGCGTCTCCTCGACTTTCGGTGCGGGCGGCGGGGGTTCGGGCTTGGGCGCCTCCGGCGGCGGCGTCGCCTTCTCTTCCTGGACGGGGGCCGAGGCTTTGGTCGTCTCGACCTTCTTCGGGCAGCCGGACAGCAATAAAACGGTTCCGATTCCTAGAATGAGTGCGAGATAGACGGAATGACGATTTTGCATAATTCCACTCCTTTCGTTGTTGGGTGTGCCCATGGGTATCTACGATTTAAGGCGACCAGGATGGACCGTTATTTTTGCCCCCGCTGAACGTCAGGCGCTCCATCTCCATGCCGTCCGCGTTCATCATGAAAAGATCCCCTTCGCTCATGCGGGTCGAACTGAAGATCAGGTGCTTCCCGTCGGGAGACCAGGTCGGCGACTCGTCCTCACCGGGACCGTCGGTCAACTGGGCCGTCTTCGCGCCGTCCGGCGAGATCGCGCAGATCCGCAACCGCCCGTCGATGCGGCAGGCGTAGGCGATGGCCGTTCCCTTCGGCGACCAGACCGGCGAGGTGTTGTAATCGCCGTTGAACGTCAGCCGTCGAACATTGGTCCCGTCCGCGTTCATCACATAAATCTGCGGCCCGCCGCCTCGATTGGACGTAAACGCCATCTCGGTGCCGGTGGGAGACCAGGCAGGGGAAAGGTTGTCGCTTTGATCCATCGTCAGTCTCCGCAACCCCTTGCCTTCTTTGTCCACCCAGTAGATTTGCGCCGGCCCGTCCATCGTGCCGGCAAACGCCAACCCTTGTCCCGAGGGCGACCACACCGGCGAAATATTCAATCCGGCATACCCGATCATCTTCCAGAGCCGACCGCTCATCAAGTCCAGCGTATAGATGGCCGGCGACCCGCCGCGATAGGACGTGTACGTGATCCAGTTCCCGTCGGGCGACCACCTCGGCGAAAGGTTCAGGCTCCGATCGTTGGTGATTTTTCGTACATTATACCCGTCATAGTCCATCAAATACAACTCCTTGCTTCCGGTGAGAACGGAAGAAAAGACCACGCGGGTCCCGGCGATGCCCCGCTCGCCGGTATACTGAAAAACAATTTCATCCGAAAAGCGGTGGATCATGGATCGGAGATACTGCGTCTGACTCAGATACCGCTTGCCCATCACCATCAGACCGCTCTTGCCGTCATACACCCGGCCTTCCATCACCAGGTCCTCGCCCTTTTGCGACAGCGAAATCCAGACGGCGGCCTGGATGTCCTGCTTACCGGCTTTTTGAATCACGTCGGCCGTGGGTTCCGCTCCGTTGGCCAATTCCGGAAACAGGGGCGGATGGATCAGGCGGAAGACCTGCGAGCGGCGGAGATCGCTTTCGAGGACCGACCGTATCTCGCTCGAATGCTGGACCAGGTTCGACGGCGCGACCACCTGGAGAATGCCCAGCGGAATTTTTTCGGCCTCCGACCGGGTCGCGCTCAAGAAGACCTCCGCGCCCATGGCCGGGCGGACCCCGGTCCACAGAAGAGCGAACAGAAGCAGCCAAACGAGTCGTCGAATTCGGAAAATATTCCCGTGGATCATATGCGATCAGCTCTTCTTCATCAGCGCAAAACTGAAATGGATCGTCAGAGAGGCGTCATGAAACCCCTGAGGAAAGGGCGGCAAGGGGTTGGCCAGATAAACCGCCCGAAGGGCGGCTTGATCAAAGAAAGCGTTTCCGGAGCTCTTTTCGATCTTGGGATCCCCAATCTTCCCGTTCGAGAACAAGACAAAACCCACAACGGCCTCCTTGGCTTCGGCCGTCGATTCGAGCGGCGGCGGCGACCAATTCATTTCAATTTTTCGTTGAATCATATCCGTATAATAAGGGAACTTGAAATCCGGAACCTCGATCCCCGTCTGGAGCTTCGGCGCCGGCGCAATCGCCGAAACGTTTTCGGAAGACTTGGCGTTCGGCGGAGCCGCCGGTGACGCCTCCGACGCGGTCTCTTTCTGCGGAGCCGCTTCTTGCGATTTCTGCGGCGGTTTCGCCGGAGGCGGAACCGTCGCCGCCGGCTTGATCGCTTTCGGCGGCGGTTGGATCGGCGGTTTTTTGACCTCCACCTTGGGCCGGGCGGCCGGCGGTTTTTGTACCGGCGGCGGAGGCGCGGCCGGGATCTCTTTGACCGGCGCCGGCGGGGCGGCGGACGGCTGGGGAAGCGTTACCAGATCCACATGATAAACATGCGGACCGAATGGATGCGTCGACCGGTTGAGGGCGAGCGCCAGAAGAATCACCAACAGGCCCGCGTGGAACAGCCCCGACAGGATCAACATCTTTTTGAAACCAATGTCCATCTCCTTTTCCATATCCGGCCTTGCCTTCACTGCGCCATTTCACTCCGGAGGTCATCGGGGAAAGGCCTACCTTCGTTCGTCGCGACGGGATTCCGCGGCGGGCTCGGTGACCATTCCCAGCCGTTCGATTCCCGCGCGCTTGACCGTGTCCATGACCTGAACCACCACCCCGTACGGCACCTGGCGATCCGCGCGCAGGTAAAGGGAAACCTGAGGCGACCGGACCTTCAGCGTCTCCAGCGCGGCCAGCAGCCGATCCAGGGAGACCGTCTCCTTATCCAGAAAGATCTCCCGCTGCTTGGTCACGGTCAAGACGACCCGCTCTTCCGGCGCGATGGTGTTCGTGGCCGTCCGGGGCAGATCGATGTCCAGCCCGCGATACAGGAGCGGCGCCGTGACCATAAAGATCACCAGCAGCACCAGGACCACGTCCACCAGCGGAACGACGTTGATCTCGGACATGAACCGGCGGCCCTGCGTCCCGTTGATCATTCGGCACCCACCTTGGCCGCGCCCGCCTGTCCGGCAGGCAGGCCCACTTTCCGCGATACCTTGGACGAAATCACCCGTTCCTCAACGAGGCTCAAGAACTCGGTCGAGAATGTTTCCATCGCGGAGGCCATGACTCGAATTCGGCTGACGTAATAATTGAACGCGACCACGGCCGGGATGGCCGCGAGGAGACCGGCCGCGGTGGCCACCAACGCCTCCGATACGCCCGGGGCCACGGCCGTGATGCTGGCCGTTCCCTGACGGCTGATGCCCTGAAAGGCCGCGATGATCCCCAGCACCGTCCCGAAAAGGCCGATGAACGGCGAGACGTTTCCGGTCGTGGCCAGAAACGAAAGGTAAGACTCGAGCGCCCCGATCTGCTCGTCCACCGTCCGTTTTAAAGTCCGCTCCAGTATTTTAAGACCGGCCGCTCCCCCCAGCTCTTCGACGCTCCGCAGATCGTCCTCCGACTTCAACGCGAAGCCGGGATCGAGGCGCTCCATCCCGGCCAGGAAGATCCGGGCGACGGGGGACCGCTGCAACCGCATGGCGGCTTTTCGAAGCTCGATCAGGTTCTCCACCTTCCAGTAGAGCGAGAGGAACCGCCTGTCCTCGGCCGCGGCCTTGCGGAACAAAAAGAATTTTTGGAAGATGATGGCCCACGAAACGAGAGAGAAGAGCAGGAGGACGATCAGGACGGCCTGGGTGATAATGCTGGCGGAAAGAATAAGGTCGATGACACTGGTGTCGATCGTATCCAGAAGCGGCACATTCTCCTCAACGGCAGCCGCTCCCGGAGAGCGGCGTATTTTGATAATGAAAATGGCGGGGCCGGCGGGGCTCGAACCCGTGACCTCCGGCGTGACAGGCCGGCGTTCTAACCAGCTGAACTACGGCCCCGACATTCTTATATCAAATAGAGCAGTAGAACATTGGACGCATTTGAACACCGATCACGCTTATCCAATGCTCCACTGCTCTATTGTTCAAATGCTCTGCTTCGCCCCCGGCGAAGCTGGTAGGCGGAAGGCGACTTGAACGCCTGACCTTCCCGGTGTAAGCGGGATGCTCTGCCAACTGAGCTATCCGCCCGATGCCCCCAGACCCCGCGCCTCTCGCGGCACAGCCGCGAACCGGCTTATTCATTTAAACGTGACGCGGCATTGCAAAAAAATGAAGAGCCGCGTAAAATATTAACAACTTTATCCTTATTTGTCAACCCAAATGATCGCCCGTTTTTCGACGGAGATACGATCTTTCTGAGAAAGGCCGATATGGTTCATTCCCGTTTTGCCGTTTTCCTCGTCCTCACCGCGCTGTCGTGTTTGTGCCTCGCCGCGTGCAACGCCAAGACGCCGTCCCCGTCCCCCGTTCAGGAAAAACGCGCCCCGGATCCGAGGGCCGTCCTCCCGAAAGAAGAGGCCTGGGCGAATTTCACCACCGGCGCGAACGTGAAAGCGATGGCCCTGGAAGGAGATCATCTCTGGATGGGATTGCCCAACGGGATCATTCGATACGATACGGGCACCGTCGACAGCCACGAAGTCTTTACGCCCGCCTCCACGCAGGGCGGTCTCTTGAGCAAAGGGGTCTATACGCTGAAAGTGGATCGACAAGGCCTCAAGTGGATCGGGACGTACGGCGGCGGGCTGACCCTGTTCGACGGGAAGACCTGGAAGACCTATACCGTCGCGGACGGCCTCGGGGATCAATGGATCTACGACATCGTGTTCGACGGGGCCCGGGCCTGGATCGCCACCTGGAAGGGCGTCAGCGTCTTTGATGGAAAACGGTTCAAGAACTATACCGAGAAAGACGGCTTGATCGACAAATGGGTCTACTCCATCGCGCTGGACCACGACCATGTGTTCTGGTTCGGCACCGAGTCGGGCGTGAACCGATTCGACGGAAAAAACTGGTCCAGCTACACGCACAAAGACGGCCTGGGCGCCGACGTCGAATCGAAGGCCCCGGCCGAATCGGGTCAGACCGCGCCTTCCGAACCGGTCGTCTCGGCGCTCCCCTCCTCCGAGTCGACCGACTATGGCTCGACCGGAACGCCTTCCATGCACCACCACATGGATCCCGGAAAGAAAAATGTCGGCGCCAATCCGAACTTCGTCATCACGGCCGCGGTGGGACACGACAACGCCAAATGGTTCGGAACCTGGGGGGCCGGCCTCTCGCGATTCGACGGAAAGACCTGGACGACCTTCACGAAAAAAGACGGCCTGGGCGGCAATTTTATCCACGCCCTGGCCGTGGACTCCGACGGATTCATCTGGGCCGGGACCAACGGCGGGGCGAGCTGGTATGACGGACAACGTTGGCGGAACTTCTCTTCGGACGACGGCCTGGTGGACAACAACGTTTTCTCGATCCTCTTCGACGACAAAGGCAACCGTTGGTTCGGCACCTGGCAGGGCCTGAGCCGCCACCGGGGAAAACTGCCTTCGTGACAAAGAATAAACCGAAACGCCGTTTCCAGCGACACCCTTCCCTTCCCAACGTTAGTCTATCGCGCGCACTTTCCAAGCTGGGATTCGCATCGCGCAAACAGGCTCGCGACATGATCCGGTCCGGGCGCGTCACGGTCAACGGCCGGGCGCTCACGAACCCGGAGGTGCGCGTCCATCCCGAACGTGAAACCATCGCGGTGGACGGGCAGATCGTCACACGCGGACGGCGCCTATATATAATGATGCACAAACCGGAGGGTTATGTCACGACCCGTTCGGATGAGCGCGGCCGGGCTACCGTATACGATCTGCTCAAAGATCACGACCGATGGCTTTTCCCGGTCGGCCGGCTCGATCAGGACAGTCAGGGGCTGCTTCTCTTCACCAATGATACGCAATGGGCCAACGCCCTGACGGACCCGGCCTCGAAGGTCACGAAGGTCTATGAGCTTCGGCTCGACCGTGAGATAACGGATCGGGATATGGACCGTTTTCGAACCGGCGTGACGCTCAACGACGGAGATCGAACGCTCCCGGCGAAGATCAGGCGATTAAAACCCGCGGACGGTCACGGGGTCGAGGTCACGATTACGGAGGGTAAGAACCGGCAGGTGCGTCGGATGATGGCCGCGCTCGGATATGACGTCCAAGCCCTCCTCCGAACCCGCATCGGGCCGGTTTCGTTGTCGGGACTTCGGGAAGGCGACGTGCGCCCGCTCACGCCGGATGAAATTCGTACGTTGAAGGCCGAGCCCCTCCGAAAAAAATGAAACCCAAAATCCACTTTACATCCGCGGCCTGCTTATGGTATTCATACAACTCATGCAACTCATGCGCTCATACCCCCGTTCGACCGCGATTGTTTTTTTTGTCATGGCCATGTTCATCGGAATATCCGGATTTTCATCCGCGCGGGCCCAGGAGACAAAGGGCTTCGTCCCGCCGGGCCAAGAGGTTCCCAGCCTTGGAAACGATCACATCAAGACCCCCAGCGATCCGCACATTTCCTACAACAGTATTCCGCCCACGTCCGGTCCCCATCTATCCACCATCGCCAAGTGGGGCGTCTCGAAAACGCCGATTCCCGATGAGCTGCAGGTGCACAACCTGGAGGACGGCGGCGTGATGATTCAATACAACTGCCAAAACTGCGACGGCCTGGTCGCCCAGCTTGAAACGTTCGCGGCCAAATACAACAAGGTGATCGTCGCGCCGTATCCCAAAATGAAGGCCGCCATCGCGCTGACGGCCTGGGGACGGATCGACACGATGGACCAGCCGGACGAGGCCCGCATCGATCGGTTCATCAAGGCCTATATGGGCATCGATCATCACGTAAGGGAATAGGAGGGTGAAGGCGTATCCCTTGATCCTGGCCTTCCTGGGCGGCGTCCTGTGCTTCCTGAGCTTTCCCCGTTATGATCTTGAAGCGCTCGCCTGGATCGCGCTCGTTCCCCTCTTCCTCGCGCTCGAAAATCTTACGGTCCGAAAATCCTTCGGACTGGGCTGGGCGACCGGCACGATCTACTTCCTCGGAACGGTCCACTGGGTCACGAACACGATGATCCGCTACGGAAAGCTCCCGGCCGTCGTGAGCTATCCGATCATGCTGCTGTTCGTGGTCTATCTCGGATTGTACGTCGCGGCGTTCGCGGCGCTGTTCGTTTTTCTGAGACGGCGGACGACGTTCCCGGCCACGCTGTCGGCCCCGGTGCTCTGGGTTTCCCTGGAGCTCCTCCGGACCTACGCACTCACCGGCTTCCCGTGGGCGGCCCTGGGCTATTCGCAATACCTCGCGCTGCCGGTCATCCAGATCGCGGACACCACGGGGGTCTATGGCGTCTCCTTTCTGATCGTCCTCGTCAACGTCGCCGTCGCGGAAGGGGTGCTGGCGCTGCGCGTTCCACGATTCCGCGCGGCCGCCTGGAGGCCGGTCGCAACGGCCCTCGTCGCGGTCGCGCTGGTCCTGGGTTACGGGGCTTGGCGACTGTCCCAGGATCGGCTCTCCCACCCGCCGACCCTCCGGGTGGGCGTGGTCCAGGCCAACATCCCCCAGGATAAGAAATGGGACGCCCAATTCCGCCAGGAGACGATCAACCGCTACGAACGGCTCTCCGGCGCGCTCGCGTCCCAATCGGTTCAACTCATCGTCTGGCCGGAGGCGGCCATGCCGTTTTTCTTCGAAGAGGACCCGGCCTTCCGTCAACAGGTGGTCGAAACGGTCCGGGAAGACCGCGTCCCCCTGCTGTTCGGCAGCCCGGCCGTGACGACCATCGGGAGGCAGCTTCGGATGTTCAACAGCGCCTATTTTCTGTCGGCGGACGGCCGGGTGCTGGGACGGTACGACAAGATGCACCTGGTCCCGTTCGGGGAGTACGTCCCGCTTTCGACCGTCCTGTTCTTCGTCGACAAGATGGCGGAGGGCATCGGCGATTTCCTGCCGGGCAATGATTACACCGTGATGACTCTGCCGTTGATCGATGAACCGCAACAGCGAGCGCAGGCGAGCGCTCCCCCTAAAATGGCCACGGTGATCTGTTTTGAAGTCATCTTTCCGGATCTCGTCCGGCGCTTCGTCAAACAGGGCGCGCAGTTCATGACCACGATCACGAACGACGCCTGGTTCGGCGACTCGTCCGCGCCGTACCAGCATTTCTCGATGGTCGTCTTACGGGCCGTCGAGAACCGCGTCCCCTTCGCGCGCGCGGCCAACACCGGCGTCTCCGGCTTCATCGACCGGACCGGCCGGATCCAGGAAGCCAGCCGGATCTTCGTCGAGGCCGCGCGGGCCGACGTCCTCCGGCTGCGCACCCAGACTACGTTCTACACACGGTACGGTGACGTTTTCGCCTATGCCTGTGGTATAATAGCGTTGCTCATGATTTATACCGCGGTACGAACCCGACCGCAAGGGGAGGAGTTTTCCTATGCTTGAAGAAGAAAAGGCCCAGTTGAACATGGTCGAGACCCGATTGACCGAACTTCGGGGGCATCTTTGACTTCCCGGGCATCTACGACCGGCTCCGGGAGATCGAATCCCGGATGGCCGCGCCCGATTTCTGGAACGACGCATCGGCCGCGCGTCACCTCGTCCAGGAGAAAACCCGCCTCGAAAAGACGCTGAAGAAATGGGACGAGCTGGAGCGGGCGCGGGAAGACCTCTCGGTGCTGCTCCAACTCTCCGAAGAACAGTCCGACGCCTCGGTCCATTCCGAAATCCAGCAGTCGCTTAAATCCCTCCAGGAAGCGGTCCGTCACCGGGAGGTCGAAATGCTCCTGTCCGGCGAGAAGGACCCGAATAACGCCATCGTCACGATTCATCCCGGCGCGGGAGGGACCGAATCCCAGGACTGGGCCCAGATGCTCTTCCGGATGTACACCCGGTGGGCCGAGCGGAACGGTTTTCAGACCGAGCTGATCGATCTGCAGCCCGCCGAGGAGGCCGGGATCAAGAGCGTCTCCTTCTCGGTGATCGGCGATTACGCCTACGGCCAGCTCAAAGCCGAGGCCGGCGTGCACCGCCTGGTGCGGATCTCCCCGTTCGACGCCAACAAGCGCCGCCACACCTCGTTCGCCTCCGTCTTCGTCTATCCCGAGATCGAGGACGACGCCGAGATCGAGCTGGACGAGCAGGAGATCAAGATGGAGGCCTTCCGGTCGAGCGGCCCGGGCGGCCAGAACGTGAACAAGGTCTCCTCGGCCGTCCGGCTCACGCATCTCCCCACCGGCCTCGTGGTCGCCTGCCAGACCGAACGGTCGCAGCACAAAAACCGCTCGATGGCGATGAAGCTGCTGCGCGCGAAGATTTACGAGCTGGAACAGGAGAAGAAGAAAAAGGAGATGAGCTCGATCGTGGGCGAAAAGAAGGAGATCGCCTGGGGCAGTCAGATCCGCTCGTACGTCTTCCAGCCCTATCAGATGGTCAAGGATCACCGGACGAACACCGAGGTCGGAAACGTCTCGGCCGTGATGGACGGCGACCTCGACGTCTTCATCAACGCCTATCTCGTCCAATCGATGAAGGCGTCGAAGACGACATAGATGACACCGGCCTCTGTTCGGTGAGGCCCTACCTGCTCCGGCGGCTTTTGTTTGACCCGGCTAAGGCTCGGCCGCTAAATTCTGGCAAGGTGAGGCAGCCATAATTTACCAGAAAGACCTGGCCGCGTCCTTCGCCAAGCCGGGGGCCCAAACAAAAACCGATGTCGCAGTCCGGACCCCGACCGAACAGGTCCTCCTCAAACCGGCGACAGTTGACGTCTTCTTCGGAAAATCAGTATAATCGGCCACGTTTCCCATAATAGACAAAGGATTTTCATGGACGAACAGAACGACCAGTACCTCCAGCGGCTTAAAAAATCGGACGAGCTCAAATCCTCCGGCATCGCCCCGTACGGCCGCCGGTTCGAGGCGACCGACACGGCCTGCGCGTTGACCGAGAAATACGCCGCCGCAACCAAAGAGTCGCTGGAGACCCACCCGGTCTCCTGCAGGCTGGCCGGACGGATCGTCGCGCTCAGGCGGTTCGGAAAGGCGGCCTTCGCCCATCTTCAAGACGCGACGGGGCGCATCCAGGTCTATTTCAAAAAAGAGGTGTTGGACGATCCGGCCGTCGCGGTCTTCGAGCAGTTGGACCTCGGCGACATCCTCGGCGTTTCCGGACGGCTGTTCCGGACGAAGACGGAGGAGTTGACCGTCCAGGTCGAAACCCTCGCGCTGCTGGCCAAGTCGCTCCGTCCGCTGCCCGAGAAATGGCACGGCCTGACGGACGTCGAGATCCGGTACCGCCAGCGTTATCTCGACCTGATCAGCAATCCCGACGTCCGCCGGGTCTTCGTCCAGCGCGGCCGGATCATCGCGGCCGTCCGGGAGTTTTTAAACGAACGGGGCTTCCTCGAGGTCGAGACGCCGATGATGCAGCCGATCCCCGGCGGCGCGGCGGCGCGGCCGTTCATCACGCACCACAACACGCTGGGGATCGATCTCTACCTGCGCATCGCGCCGGAACTGTACCTCAAGCGCCTGATCGTGGGCGGTCTGGAGCGGGTTTATGAGATCAACCGGAGCTTTCGCAACGAGGGGATCTCGACCGTCCACAATCCCGAATTCACGATGCTCGAGTTCTACCAGGCCTACGCCGATTATCAGGACCTGATGGCGATGACGGAGGAGTTGTTCGGCTTCGTGGCAACGCGGGTGCTGGGCGGGTTGACGTTTCCGTATCAGGATCATACGATCGACCTGACGCCTCCGTGGAAACGGATCCCGTTCTTGGAGGCGATCCGGTCGGCCGTCCCGGACCGGTCCGCCTTGGAAAACCGTCAGAAACTTTTGGCCTTCCTTGAGCAGAACAAAATTCCCGTGAAGGGAAACGAAACGATGGGGAAGCTTCAACAGGCGCTCTTCGAGGCCCGGGTGGAACCGTCGCTGATCCAGCCGACCTTTATTATCGACTACCCGACCGAGATCTCGCCGCTGGCAAAGCGGAAGGAGTCCGATCCCGAACTGACCGACCGATTCGAACTCTTCATCACCGGACTGGAACTCGCGAACGCCTTCTCGGAGCTGAACGACCCGCAGGATCAGCGCCGGCGCTTCGAGGACCAGGCGAAAAGCCGCGCGGCCGGCGATCTCGAGGCGCATCTCATGGACGAAGACTATCTGCGCGCGCTGGAGCACGCCATGCCCCCGACCGCCGGAGAGGGCGTGGGGATCGACCGCCTCGTGATGCTCCTGACCAACCAGATCTCGATCCGGGACGTGATCTTCTTCCCGCAGCTCCGGCCGGCCGGCTCGTCGGGCCGACAGGAGAAATCATGATCGCGCCCTACGAATTTTTCATCGGCCTGCGCTATCTCAAGGGCAAGCGGCGCCACCGGTCGATCTCGCTCAACACCTTCATCTCGATCGGCGGGGTCACGCTGGGGGTGGCCGCGCTGATCGCGACGCTGGCCGTCATGACCGGGTTCAAAGAGGACCTCCGGGACAAGATCCTCGGAACGAATTCGCACATCGTGATCTCCGACCGCACGCACGACACGATGAAGGACTACCGCGCCGTGCTGGACCGGGTCAAACAGATCCCGCACGTCCTCGCGGCCACGCCGTTCATCTATAACCAGGTCCTGCTCACCGCCGGGGGCAGCGTCTCCGGCGTCGTACTGCGCGGGATCGATCCGGCGCTGGAACCGACCGTCACCGACATCCGGAAAAATCTGGTGCAGGGCTCGCTGTCGGATCTCGCGAAGCCGCCGGAACATTCTCCCGACGGCCAGCCGATCCCGCCCGGCATCATCGTGGGCAAGGAGCTGGCGGCGCGCCTTGGAACCTTTCTGGGCGACACGATCAACGTCGTCTCGCCCACCGGAACGCCGGGGCCGCTGGGCATCATCCCGAAGATCCGCAAGTTCGACGTGGTCGGGATCTTCGACTCCGGCATGTACGAATACGACTCGTCGCTGGCCTACATCTCGATCGGGACGGCCCAGGATTTCTTCAACCTGGGCGACGCCGTGACGGGCGTCGAGGTCAAAGTGGACGACATCTTCCAGGCCGACCGGATCGCGAAGGCGATCGAGGACGCGCTGGGCTTTCCCTACTGGGCCCGCGACTGGATGAAGCTGAATAAAAATTTATTCTCGGCGCTGCAGCTTGAGAAAATGATGATGTTCATCATCCTGATCCTGATCATCCTGGTGGCCTCCTTCAACATCGTCGGGACCCTCACGATGATCGTGGTCGAGAAAAGCCGCGAGATCGCGATCCTCAAGGCGATGGGCGCGACGCGGCGGGAGGTGATGCGGATCTTCATGGTGGACGGGCTGGTGATCGGAGGGATCGGGACGATCATCGGGATCCCGCTGGGCTATTTCGTCTGCTTCCTACTGCACACCTTCTACACGCTCCCCAGCGACGTCTATTACATCAGCCATCTCCCGGTCACGATCCGGGCCCTTGACGTGACCGTCGTCTCGCTCTCGGCCGTGACGATCAGCTTTATCGCAACGCTCTATCCGTCCTGGCAGGCCGCGCGCCTCAATCCGTCGGAGGCGCTGAGGTACGAATGATCAAAGTCACCAACCTCACGAAGACGTTTTTCATGCCCCAGCCGCTGTCCATTCTCAAAGGAATCAACCTGGAGGTTTCGAAGGGCGAGATGCTCTGCATCGTGGGGGCGTCGGGCGTCGGAAAGAGCACACTGCTTCACCTGCTCGGCGGACTGGACCGGCCGACCTCCGGCACGGTCGCGTTCGACGGTCAGGACCTGTCCGCACTCAACGACAACCAGCTCGCCGCCTTCCGAAACCGCCGGATCGGTTTCGTCTTCCAGTTCCATCATCTCCTTCCGGAGTTCACGGCGATCGAGAACACGATGATGCCGGTCCTGATCCAGGGCTGGACGTGGGCGACGGCCGCGAAAGAAGCCGGCGCGCTGTTGAACTCGGTCGGCCTCGGGGAACGGCTCCAGCACCGGCCGGGAGAGCTCTCCGGCGGCGAGCAGCAGCGCGTCGCCGTCGCGCGCGCGCTGATCTTAAAACCCGGCCTCGTCCTGGCCGACGAGCCCACCGGCAATCTCGACAGCCACACCTCGGACGAGGTCTTCGCCTTAATGAGAAACCTCAACAAGCAGCTCGGCCATACCTTCGTCCTCGTCACCCACAACGAGAAGCTCTCGGCCCAGGCCGACCGCATCGTTCGAATGGTGGACGGGAGGATTGAATAGGGGCGACGCATGCGTCGCCCCTACAGGGCATATTCCCCGCGACCCGCACCCAGCCCCAGCATCGACCGGACCGCCGCTCCGAGAAGACCGTTATTTAAGACCGACCGGATGATCGGACCGTGCCAATCGAAATGAACCTTCCGCTCGATCAGGGGCATTATGCCCTCGATGCGGGCGAGATCGAAGAGGCGGTCCACCTGCCGATCCGAAAGCTCCGAATAGAACTGCCGAAGCAGAATACCCAGCCGCAGCTCGGCTCCGAGCCGGGCCCGCCAGCTCCGGTCATACGGCGCGAGCGCCGCGCGTGAGAAGTCGCCCGCGCGATAGGCCCCGATCGCCACCCGGGCCGCCTTCTCGGCGCAGAGCAGGCCGTAGTAGATGCCCCCCTGCGTCGTGGTCTTCACCTGGCCGGCCGCCTCCCCAATGACCATCAGGCGGTCCGCGACCGTTTCATCGAGCGTTCCCACCGGAATGGGACAGGCCTGGATATGGATCGCACCGTTGGCGTCCGTCTCCCGTCGCGATCGGACCTCCGGCCGATTGAGGATCCGCCGAAGATAATGCGCGGCCAGGCGGTCCGTGACAACCCCGACCCGTGCGAGGCCGTCGCCGATCGGGACCGACCAGCCGAAACCCCGGGGGGCGAATCGCGAACCGAAATAAATCCCGGCATGATCCTGATCCCGAAACGGCACCACCGCCTGCGCGCCCTGGATACGATGCCGGGGCCCCGCGAAACCGCATCGCCGGACCAGACCGGATCCGAAGCCGGTCGCGAGCACGCAGAGCCGCG
Organism: Nitrospirota bacterium; assembly: GCA_016194285.1. GTDB lineage: Bacteria > Nitrospirota > Nitrospiria > JACQBZ01 > JACQBZ01 > JACQBZ01. The sequence goes on from JACQBZ010000035.1 coordinate 84,154, forward strand.
CGCGCAGTTCGTGCGGCTCGCCGCCGGGACGCAACTCCAGCCGCACGTCCTCCGTCCCGACGGTGATATTCCGGACCTGGCTGCCGGTCCGGAGTTCGGCCCCGGCCTCAACGGCCCTGCGGGCCAGCGCGGAATCGAATTTTTTGCGGCAGACGATCATCGCCAGCGGCGAGCCGGTCTGATAGTCGACCTCTTTTCCGGACGGGGAATGAAAACGGAACCGATTGATCCGGCCGAGGGTCGCCCCGTTGGGGAGGTCGAACCGTTCGAAGGCTTCCCGGCCGATCACGCCGCTGCAGATCACGCCGTCCCCGACCTCGGCGTGCTCTTCGAGCAGCAGGACGTCCAGCCCCTCCTCCGCCAAACAACGGGCCATGGTGGAACCGGCCGGCCCGGCCCCGACGATCACGACATCGCGCATTGGCTCCCTCCGTTCCGATGGGCCGTTATCTTAACTGTCTATGCGCGCGGCGTCAATCTTTTTGTGATTGTTCATCGAATCTTTTGTAGGGGCGATCCGGCGGGTTGCCCAAATTATCGGTACGATGATTAAAGGGCGAGGCATCGCCCCGCCCCTACAGATTCGGCGGCCGCAAGGACAGATCGTCTCGACTGGCTGTAATTTGTAATCGCCATATCGTCGCTTATTAAGACCGAATGACCTTGACACCCGCCTTTCGCGCGGCCTTGATCAGTCGTCGATCCAAAGTCGCAAGCCCCAGACCTCTGCGCTGGGCTAGTTCCAAGTAAGCCGCATCATAGGCGGACAAGCCGTACTCTTGCGCCAGGGCATGAAAACGCCACATCACATCGGGGACCAGGTGGGTATCCGTCTGAATGGGAAGCATACCGTACAGTTCAACCAAGCGCATCCGGTCGGCCTCGGCCAGCCTTTGACGGCGCTGCGCCATCGTCAAGGCGTTCGCCATTTCATACCACCACAACGCCGGGACCCAAAGAACGCTCTTCCGGGGAACTCCCGCCAGAAACCGATCCGCCTGCTTCGACGTTTCATCGGGAAGCGCCCAGGCCAGCGCCAGGGAACAGTCGAGTACCCAGTCCATCAGGTGCGGCGACCCTCCTCGATCAACTTTCGGATTTTAACCCGACCGGGGATCCGCTTGCGGATCTCACGGAAGGAGGCGATAATCCGAACGAGATCCGATGCTCGCCCCTCCCTTACCGGAGGAACCAATCGCGCCACCGCCTTGCCCCGCCTCCGGATCACGAAAGACCTCCCCCGTTCCGCCTCCCGGAGCAACTCCGAAAGATGGGTCTTGGCCTCGAACGCACTGACCGCAGACGTTTTACCGCTCATAGGGAATCCTCCTCAGCTATCTATTAAACCAGTTTAATAAACCAGTAGGATAAAGTCAAGCCTTCCTGCCCCTTGCCCGCGCCTCCAGCCTCTTCCCTCTAACCTCCAACGCCTTTCATCATCTCCTCAATCGCCTCCGCCACGAGATCCAGCATCGGACTCTTTTTCCCCTCACGCCTCACCCCTTACTCCTCATGCCTTTAGACCTTCTTCCCCCTCGCCTCCCACCGGCCGCGGAACGTGATCCAGAACGAAAGCGCGATCAGCTTAAGATCAAGCCAGAAGCACCGGCGCTCAATATACTCTAAATCAAAGATGAGTTTATCCGCATCAGGCGCATCATAGGGCCTGTATACCTGAGCGAGACCGGTCAGCCCCGGTTGGATCCGATGTCGTTCGTGATAATTCGGGATCTGGTCTATCAAACGTACAATGGCTTCCGGCCGCTCCGGGCGCGGTCCCACGAAGCTCATGTCGCCCTTGAGGATATTCCAGAGTTGGGGCAATTCATCCGTCGCAGTCGCGCGAAGCACACGGCCTATGCGAGTGACACGCGGATCATTTTCTTTCGCCCAGACAACACCGGTCGTTCGCTCTGCATCTACAATCATTGATCGGAATTTGATGGCGTCAAACACCCTGCCGCCCAATCCCACACGCCTCTGGCGGTACAAAACCGGCCCGCCGTCTTCTAGTTTAACAGCCGCTGCTACCAGAAGCCACAGGGGTGATGAACAGACCAACCCAACGGCGGATAGTCCTACATCCAGGGCCCGTTTGGCCGGTGAGATGGGTAAAAGTTCAACGGTCGGGATACGTTCATCAGCAGACGCAGCAAAACACTTCAGAGGCGCATTCATCGCTGGATTTATATCCTACCCTCAACCCTTCGCGTGTGCCCACCGTCCATCTCCAGGATCAGCGCTCCGAGATAGCGCATGAGGCCTTCGCCATCCTGTAGTGAGATGAGGCGGTCGAGGTCTTTGAGGGCCGAGGCCACCCGGTCGGTCTTCACCGGCTCCAAGTGGTGATTGGCCCGAATCTGTTTGATCTTTTCATGCTCCGTAGGCAGAATGTCCTCACCCTCGATGAGGAGTTCCTCATGAAGCTTCTCGCCGGGCCGGAGCCCGGTGAAAAGCAGCTTGATGTCCCGATCTGACTTCAGGCCCGCAAGCGTGATCAGTTTCCTTGCCAGATCAACAATCTTTACAGGCTGGCCCATGTCCAGGATAAACGTCTCACCGCCCTTCCCCAGAATTCCGGCCATCAGGACAAGTTCGACCGCTTCGGGAATTGTCATGAAGAACCGGCTCACATCCGGATGCGTCACGGTCACCGGTCCACCTTCTGCAATCTGGCGCTGAAACAATGGAACGACGCTGCCGTTGCTCCCCAGGACATTTCCAAACCGGACCGCCACGGAAGAGAGCCTACCGTTAAGGGAATTTAAGGTGATCATCTCACCGATGCGCTTCGTCATCCCCATGATGCTTGACGGGCGTACAGCCTTATCGGTGGAGATGTAGATCATCTTCTGAACCCCGTGTCGATTCGCGGTGTCGGCTACACATTGGGTTCCCAGGACGTTTACCTTTACTGCCTCAATGGGATGGCGTTCCATCATCGGAACATGTTTGTAGGCCGCGGCGTGGAATAACCAGTGCGGCTTGTGTTGCGCCATGACACGGTCGAGCTTTTGGCCGTCTAAAATATCGCCCAGAACAGCATACAGACGTCCGCTCGGAACTTTCTTGTTCAACTCCAATTCGATATCGTAAAGCGCACATTCGTTTCGATCATATAGGATGATGGCCGCAGGGTTAAAGCTTGCAATCTGGCGAGCCAGTTCCGATCCAATGGACCCGCCGGCACCTGTGATCAAGATACGCTGATCCTTCAACGCCCGATGAAGAAGGCGTTCATCAATACGGACCGGCTGGCGATTCAGTAGGTCTTCCAAGCGAACCTCCCGTAACTGCTCGACCGCGGCCCGGCCTTCCAAGATGGCGCGCGTGGCCGGCACGGTCTTGAAGGGAATGCCGGTTGAATTGCAAATATTAAAAATCCGCCCAAACGCATCCGGACTGGCGGAGGGAATGGCAATCACGATCTCGTCTATGCCGTGGCGATGCACGATCTCGGAAATTTCAGAAGAAACGCCTAAGACCGGGACCCCGTGGATTTGAAGACCATCTTTTCTCGGTTGATCATCGGCAAAACAGACAGGAAGGTAGCCGAGGCCGGGGTTGTTCAACATCTCCCGACAGATCATCTCACCCGCATCGCCTGCGCCGATGATCAAGGCGCGCCGGATGGCGTGGCCGTCTTCGACTCTGAGGGTATGATCGAGGTATTTGAGTGTCAGACGGCTACCCGCAATGAAGACCAGTGAGATGAACCAGTCCATTGCGACAACCTGGTAGCGGAGGGGTGTAAAAGCGTAAGCACCAATCACAAGAATCAAAGCGGCCCAAGTCGTTGCCTTGAAGATATTGACAAGGTCGTGGGTCTCAACATACCGCCAAGATCCTTTGAACAGCGAGAAACGATAGAACAGGAATAATTTAATAGCAAGGACAAACGGGAGAAACGATAGGGCATCCAACACTCCATCGGCGATAGTCCCATAGAAGCCCCGGAGCGTGACGGCACACCCAAAAGAGACGCTGATGAACAGGATATGGATTCCCCAAACGAACCATAGTCGATAGTTGGAGGTTAATGTCCTAAATCGATGATACAGGTTTATTTTCAATTTTCCGTCTCGATGAGAGAAACCGGGACAAATATCTCTTTATCGCCTCTCTACCAACGCTTCTTTCAACCTCTCAACCACATACGCCACTTCTTTTTCAAGTAAACCCGTGTAAAACGGAAGCGCGATGGTTCGTTCAGCAATATGTTCCGCAATCGGGAAGTCCCCTTCTTTGTATCCAAACGTCTTTCTATAAAATGGCTGTAGATGGATTACGGGCAGATACGCGCTGCATCCTATGCCTTTCTGCCGCAATGATCGAATAAACGAATTCCGATCTTTAAGAGTAAAATGATCTCCAAGCCGTACCACATACACAAACCAGCTTATCCTTGAGTCATCCGCCGGCGGCGTGATCGTCACCTCAGGGACTTCCTTCAGTCGGTCGCCGTACCATTCCGCCACCTGGGCACGTTTCTTTAGGATTTCTTCAATCCTCTCAAGTTGGGCTATTCCGAGCGCACAGTGGATATCGCTCATTCGATAGTTAAATCCAAGCCGCTCGTGGACCATCCACCCGTTATCGTCTCCGCGACCCTGGTTTCTCATGCTCTTGCATAGTCTCGCAAGCGATTCATTATCCGTGACGATGATACCACCTTCCCCGGTTGTAATCTGTTTGTTAGGATAAAAACCAAATGCGGCGCAATCACCGAATCTCCCCGTTTTCTTTTTCCGGTATTCGGAACCAAGCGCTTCGCAGGCATCCTCGATCAGCTTGAGTTGATATTGAGCGGCCATACCTTCCAACGGCTCCCATTGGCATGGTCGCCCAAATATGTCTACTGCGATCATAGCCTTCGTCCGGGGGGTGATGGCCTGTTCGATGCGGGCGGGATCAATGTTCAAAGTTTTTTCTTCAATATCCACAAAAACAGGCTTGGCACGTTCATAGAGAATGCAGTTGGCCGAGGCAATAAAGCTGAATGGCGTGGTAATGACCTCATCCCCCGGCCCGATTCCAAGGGCCCTCACACAAAGATGGAGGCCGCTTGTCCCGCTGTTGACTGCAATCGCGAACCGAGTCCCGATGTACTCGGCCATTCGCCCTTCAAAAGCTTGGAGCTTTGGGCCAAGACTTAGATTGGGAGTACGAAGCACTCCTGTTACTGCTTCGATTTCCTTTTCAGTAATATCCGGTCTCGATAATGGGATGTTCAACAAATCGATCCCCCGGTTTATTTTACGATTGCGTTGTTCAATACCCGGTTATGCCACGTGAGCTTGTTTTTAAACTTTTCGGTCAGATAGCGTTGCCATTCTTTCAATTGCTGATTTGCAAGGTGATTGGAATTCCAGAAGTCGTTGCTATATTCATCCGCATGCTCCCAATCCACGGAGCGATACTTGTCCGCATCGTACATTTGCGTCCCCGGATACGGACACAGGAGTGAAAAACCATATTCGTCCATTTCCAGCTCATCGGCGAACGATTCGGTTAACCGGAGATCATCTTCCGTCTCGTCCGGCATTCCAATAATAAAGTAACCGCGGACGAGAATACCCGCTTTCTTAGCCCAAGCAACGCAACGCCGAATGGAACGTACCGTCGTACCCTTCGCAATTTGTTTTAAAACTTTCGGTGAGCCCGATTCGATCCCCACAGCAATCTCGTAACAGTTCGCCTCGGCCATCAGGTTGATCATTTCTTCGGTACAAATTGTTGCATGCATATTGGGGTAAAAGGGCACTGTAAATTCCCTGCGGATCTTTTCCCGGCAGAACTCGATGACCCAGTCGACGTCGGTATTCCATGTCGGATCGGAGAATTTCATGAGATCGAGGCGGTACCGCCGCGCTACTTCCTGCATCTCATCCAACAGATCCCCAACAGGCCGGTAACGCATCGGGGCCTTCCTTGCATTTCCGTAAAGAACCTTAAAGTGCCCATCCAAACAATATTTACACATGAAAGGACAGGCCCGGTGGCTTTGAAAGGACGTGATCCTCTTTTTGTTATCATCGTATGCCACCTGGATGTTACGCTCATTCCGTATAAGCTCTCTATTCGGCCAGGGCAGCTCCGTGAATTCCATCGTGCGGCCCTGGATAATCCTCTCCCTCCTGCCATTGACAATATCGAGCATGGCCGCTTCCCCCTCTCCAACCACCACTTGGTCTATACCATTGACCAGGCAGTCCTGTGGAACGGCTGAAGGGTGATAGTTTCCCACAACAGTATGAATGCCGGGGTTAAGCTGCTTCAGAGCCCGGGCAATCTTCACTGCATATGGAAATGTAGGTGTCGTGCAGGAGAAGGCCGCGATATCCGAATCCTGGCAACCAGTGATAATAGTCTCATCATCATCAAAGCAGCCCTGGTAAAATCCTATCTCAACATCCCTCACGCGGGCCTGCAGATAGGCCCCGATATATCCCAAGCCCAGCGCCTCCCATGAATTGAAATACTTTCCGTGGACCAACGCAACTTTCACGAATCACCCCCCTGCTGAACAGCCTTCCTGTGCTTCGCCTTAGCGCCGCCCGACGGGCTACCCCAACCGCTAAATGCCATTCTTAGCAATCCAACCCACGTTCCAATACCATAGCACACATGATAGAGAAAGAATATCACCGGCAGAACCCAGATATACTTTGCGCCCTCTCTGAGAGCAATCTGTAACGAGCTAACTCCAGCGGCGCCACCGTACAAACTAACTAAAGATAGAAACGCAAATTCCAAACCGGGTTGCAATGGAGCCAGAAACCCCAATGCTAAGAGAGCTGTTACAAAAATAAACGGGACAAAATGCCTCCAGCGGAAAGAAGCGGGATTGATTCTGATTGTAACGACATTCCACATCCCCGTTATCAAGGCTTGTTTGAGCAAACCCTTGAGGGTCGCTTGATTATAATAGGTTACCAGCAACTCAGGCGTGAGATAAATCCTACCGCCTTTATTGATGATCCGACTGCTCAGTTCGTTATCCTGATTACGTACTAAACGCTCATCGAAGAGCCCAACCTTGTCAAACACCTCCCGCCTGTATGCGCCAAAGGGTACCGTATCCACGCATCCTTCCTCATGAGAGGCTCTAAACTTTGAATTTCCGACGCCGAACGGATGAGAAGTCGCCAAGGCAATGCTTCGACCCATCAGAGTGTCCGCACCAGGCTCCGTATTTACGGGGCCACCGACTACATCTACATCCATTCTATCTAGATATTTCATGCAGGTGGAAACATAATGTGGCGGATACTTCGCATGCGCATCCATTCTGATAATAATTTCGCCCTTCGCGTTTGTGATCCCCGTATTGAGCGCCGTTGGCGTAATCTTCCTTGGATTGTCTATGAGTCTGATAAATGCATACCGCTTCACATAGTCATCAATTATCGCCCTCGTTCCATCCTCACTCATCCCATCCACCACGAGGACTTCGATCCGATCCTTTGGATAGTCGCTCGCAATGATGGATTTGAGACATGTGGAAATGAATTTCTCCTCATTTCGACATGGGATGATGATTGTAATGAACGGCAACCTTCTCATTTTTCTCCAATGTCATCATCTTTCAGTAAATTTACATCCCCATTCCTTATTTTCCATTTTTCACAAATTACAATCTCGATGCATCAGGGGGTGGTCAGCGTTACGTTCCTCCGTACATCGTCCTTGATATACCGACAAATGGTGAAAGGTTTAAACAAATTTGTCTATAAACTTCTTCAGGCTGTAACTCATTTAAACATTTATAGGCTGGGGTTTGAGAACACTTGAAGTTTATCGTATTGAAGTTATAACGACACGAACATTCAAATTCTGACCGAATAATATATGACTTAGGGCCGTATGGTCTGGTTTTCTTAATATCAGTGGGACCTACAATACAGAAGGTTGGAACGCACTGAGCCGCAGCAACATGTATTAATCCTGAGTCATTTCCAACAAAAGCATGGCATAACCCAATTAACGCCGCCGATACCATCAAGTCCGTGTCAACAATCTTTATTATTTTTACAGATTCGTTCACCCCAGAAAGGATATTACTGATCAAATCATTTTCATTACGATCCCCAAAAACAAGCATAGAAGTATTTTGGTCAGATGCAAGCATATTTATCAATGTACTATAGTATCGAGCAGGCCATCGCTTCCATTTTTGTGAGGCGTTTGAACCAGGATGAAATCCGATTATCCTATGCTCACTCTTATAACCTTGGGCCGCAAGGTATTGTTTCGCAATTCTTTGTAAATTATCAGGAATGAATACCGCCAAAGTTGAATTGGCATGGCTAGTTGCCCCGAGAGAGCATATAATATTTAAATTCTGCTCTACATTGTGCAATTCATCATTTGGCTTCAGTAAATGCGTATACAGAAGCCCTCCTAAACCTCTCAGCAGAGGCATATCAAAACCAATGCGAGTTTTTGCCCCTGAAATAAATGCCCATAATGCACTTCGTAATCCCCCGGGATACATCACAATGGCCACATCAAAGCGCATCCGACGCAACACCATGATAAATTCAACCAACCCCCTAAATGATTTAATGCCACGATCATAGGTTATTATTTCCGTAATATCGGGATTATTCAATAAAATCTCATGAGCTCCGTTTGAAAGCACCATCATGTATATATCGGATTCTGGAAAAGTATCTTTCAACACCTTCAGGGTCGGGGTAAACATCAAAACGTTCCCAATCCCCCCACGCGCGACAACCAAAATTTTATGCAAATTAAATTCCATGGGCAATTTATCTTTCTCTTAATTACTCTATAGCCTAGCCCCCCGCAGCTTATGCCCCCGCGGAAAATAATGAAGAGTATTTTCACTTGTAACTCTGCCATGTAATTTCCAGATTATCTCTATAGCTTCGACCTCGTGAGATCAAGGAGAATATTGTGGGTTTCTTGTGCTCTTTTATCCCATGTATTTCTTTTTACAAAATCCATTCTATTTTTAAGTGTACTTTCGTTGTTATCATTCAGTGATTGCTCTACCATAGAAGCGAACTCTTTATGGTTCCTCGCTATGCTTATTACATCCCTGTAGTAATAAGCATCGGGGAAGTCGGTTGAGACAACGGGTCTGCCCGCCGCAAGATATTGAAGTGTTTTATAAGGATGAGCGTATTGCATAGATTCAATATTATTGTGCGCCAGCATGCATACATCAAAATGTTTTAGATATAAGGGGAGCATTTCGAATTCCTTGAAACCAAGGAAATGTACATTAGGTAAATCTTTACAAATAACGTAATCCTCGCTCTCACAAAATCCTCTATCGCCGGTTATGCCCCCGAGCATAATAATAGACCAGTCGGTGTAGGATTCGGCCAAAAACCTTATTAATGACATATCTACTTTTTCATTTATGTTACCGGAAAACCCGATTCGCGGGCTTTTTATCCCAATCATGTCCGAAGGCATAGGCGCGGCTTTGTCCAAAGCTCCGTCGAAAGGTTGAACGTCTACGCCAGCCGGCGTGAAATAAACATTTTTATTCTCAAGGATCAATTCCTTATAGAGATTCGTGCACGGCGTCAATACGATCCCCGCTTCTCCAAGTATCACCTTTTCATACTCGACAATAACTTCTTTTAATCGACGTGAATACGGTCGTATCCTGTAAAGGTCCCAGCACTTATACACCTTAAATATTTCGTCAACCAGCCCGAAATAAGTATATTGAAGCGGATGATATATCCAGGATACCCTTACGGGCGAATCGAAGCCAAGCCTCTTAAGTTGCTTTCTTATCTGTTTCGACAACACGGCTCTATTCATCCTCTGAAGGGCCGGACTATATATCGCCATCATGTCATGAATGAATGAAAATGGCGTATAGAGAAATAGATTATCATCGAGCTTCTCCATCCGGGTTCCTTTTAGCCACTGAACAGCCTTTGCCCTCTTCTTCAGCGTTGTTTCCACCGGCGTAACGGGTTGGTTTACGCAAAGAATTCTTATGCCTGGAAGCCTGGCGAGCGCCCTGATGAAGCCAATATCTCCAAAGTATCCCTTCCTATTCGCGGAGTACGACTCCCAATCGGTAGACAGATAAATGATCAGGTCTATATATTTATTCGCACTCATTGTGAATCCGTCAATGTCAAGATGATTCCGGTTGAACTGCATTCAAGATATCGGCCAGATTTCTCGTCAGGTTTTTTCTATCGAACCGATCTAAATCGGCAGTATGGGCTTTTAATCCACCGTTTTTATAGTCCACATACATTTCGTAAATGTTTTTTTCTATTTCCCTCACATCATCCGGATCTACAACTCTCCCGGCTCCGGCCTCATTAATCAACTTCGCGGCATCGGTATCCTTTGGTATCACGGCCAATATAGGCCGCCTTGAAGCCAGATACTCGAACAACTTACCCGTAGACACCTGCGCATTATTACTCGGTCCGGAGTTGTTGAGCAACAGAAGAAGCGCATCAGAAGCAAGCATATGTTGAATGCTTTCTCTGTGTGGGAAATACCCGGCGGTTTCAACAATGCCCTCGAGCCCTAAATCCTTTATCATCCGGCGCACATGATCAGGGACAAATCCCACAAACTTTAGCCTCATGCCGTTTTTCAAATCCGGCTTATCATGAACAAGAGAGCTGACAGACCTTAAAACATTATCAGGTGACGTGTTTGAATACAGAGTTCCGACGTAGGAAACAATAAATTCATCCTTGCTATTTATTCCCCGTACATTCGTAAAATCCATTGGGTCGAACCCGTGGGTTATAAAGGCAAATTTGTTCGGGGGGATTTTCGGATAATATTTGATATACGAGTTTGTTATCTGTTCGTTGATATTGATTACCTTTTTGGCATATGAAAAGCATGTCTTTTCCCAGAACCGCTCCAACATTTGTTTAATCCCTTCAGAATTGCCGTACGGCGTTATCGTCCACGGGTCTCTCAGGTCAAGAACATACGGCCTTCCGGTAAGAAGCTTAAGAAACAGAGCTATTAGGAAAGCCGACCAGGGTTTGCCCGTGGCATAAATAACATCTATTTTTTCCTTTCTGATAACCCGGAGACCTTTAAATACGGCAAAGGGGATCCACCCGATGTAATCATCCGGGACCAAGAGGAGATTGTTCAAAACATATCTAATACACTTGAATAACATTCTCGCCGGAGAAAACAGCACTCGCGTAAGAAGTCGTCTGTTACCTGGAACAAGTTCGCGGCCGATAGGCTCAAAGCGCGACCCCGGCCCATATCTTTTTACCCTGTACCACCGGATCGGGTCGAATGAATATGTCCTGTACACCTTGACGTCTTCGTCAATATCCTCCATGAGGGACTCATCGAAGATATCGAAATCGGGATTCTTGACCGTCAGGACTACAGGCCTCCACCCGAAGGAAGGCAGGTATTTAACAAATTTAGTTACCCTCTGAACGCCCCCACCGCCGGTTGGCGGGAAGTAATAGGCTATAACGAGAACATTTTTCATGTAGCCACAATACCCGTTCCCGTTAATTCGAAGTCTGATGCTGCAAAAACACCTCTGCAACCCTCTTAATATGCTTCCTTGCATCAAACTCGTTTTCTACCTTCTCCCTTGCCATCTTGCCTATCGCACCGCGTTTTTTGCCGTCATTGAGCAGCCTTTCTATCGCTTCAGCAAGGGCCTCAGGGTCTTTTTGCCTGACAAGGATCCCGTCTTTGTCGTGCTCTATTAATTCAGAAATGTTTGGCACATCGCTTGTAACCACGGGAAGGCCCATGGCCATGGCCTCCGCAAGAACATTGGGTATTCCATCCCTGTCACCTTTGTCTGTAATAAAACTTGGCAGGACAAATATCTTACTCCCAGCATAGACCTGTGGGAGTTCATTCTGCGGACGTCTTGGTTGAATCTCAACCATGCCTCCAAGGCCCAGTTCGTTGATTATATTAATAAGGCGCTCTTTCTCAGGCCCCTCCCCTATTATCAGGCATCTTAAAGAGATTCCTTTCCTTTTCAGTATTCCGCATGCCTCGATGAGGTAGCAGTGTCCCTTCTTCTCAACAAGGTTTCCAATTGACAGAACATCCACTGCCCTACCAAGGGCAACAGACCGAGGACTGAATGTTTCAAGGTCCACACCGTGATACACTACGTCCACTTTATCCGCTAAACTATCTCCAAATGTCCTCCTAATATATTCTTTGTTATTCTTTACACATGTCAGCACAAACTTTGCTTCTTTGAGTTTTCTGCCAAGCTTATCCGGTAAATAGTAAATATCTGCAGCATGAAGTGAAAGGCTGAAAGGGACACCGATAAGACGGGAAACAACTCTTGCAGAGTCTGCTGCGGTCCAACCAAAATGTGCGTGGATATGCTGAATACCGAGTTTTTTGATGGCCCGTGCAAAATAAGCCGACTTCCAGAAAACAAGTTTACCACCGTAAGACCTGTTTATGAGCAGACATCTCAGATACGGCACTGGCCTTGCCAGCATAAAAGACAGATGCGACAGGATTATCCCCGGCAGGTTGAACGGCTCTGCATAAATAGGATTGAATTCAACCTTACCTTTACCGTTTACCGGGATATGGTGGATCGGACATACATAAACGCCGACGCCTATGCGCTCTAGTTCCTTCATTTCATTGAGAACGAATGTCTCTATCTTCCCGGGGTAGTTTCCCAGGATATAGGCTATCTTCTTGTCATTAGGAGCTTGATCCATATCTTTTATATTCGCTAACTTCCCTGGGTTTATCGTCTTCTTCCCTCTACAAGGGAACTATAAAGCCTTTCCATATCCATCGCATATCTCCGGCCGCTGAACCTCGACGCAGCGACTTCCCGGCCCCTCTCACCCATAGTCCTTGCCAACCCAGGATTCTCGATGAGACTGAGCAGTGCATTTGCCAATGCCTTTGAATCTTGAGGGGGCACTAAAATCCCGGTTTCACCGTCTTTTATAATCTCAGGAATTCCACCAACACCTGTCGCAATTACAGGTAATCCCGAATACATTGCTTCTACAATAGCTATTCCAAATGGTTCTTCAAGAGACGGCTGAACATAAATATCCATAGACCTCATTAATTCAGGGATATCGTTCCTGCCGGAAAGGAATAATGCATCCAACCCAAATACTCTGGCTAATTCCTTCAATCTGATCTCTTCAGAACCACTTCCTACAATGAGCATTTTAATTCCACGATATATATTTTTTATCTCTTTACAGGCAATGAAAAGATAGTCATGTCCTTTTTGTAGAACTAATCTACCTACAATACCAACAACTATATCATCGTTGGAAAATCCATATAAACTCCTTATATTTTCTCTTGGTTTATTAATTGCAAAATGGTCTTCATTAAATGCATTGTAAATGACAACATGTTTTAATGGATCATATGTTTCTCCTTTAAAAATTTCCCTCTGTGATTTTGATACATAAATGATACGACTATAAAATTTATCCAATATTCTGTTACAATTAGTTCTTAGGTCTGTCATTATGCCATGTTCAGTCTTACATATTACTGGTACTTTCGACATATAGGCACCCACGGCCCCCCACATATTTGCTAATATTAAATGTGTGTGCACGATATCAATTTTATCTGCTTTCATTAATCTAACGAGTTCTATTATCTTTTTGTAAAAATACCGTTTCCTGTGATTTCCCAGACATACAACCTTAAAACCTTCATCTACTAACCTCTCTGCGACGTATCCTCCATCTATAAAACAACAGAAGATAAGATTAAATTTGCTCCTATCAATATTTTTTGCAAGCACCAACAAAAGGTTTTCAGCTCCACCATCAAGCGGTAATCGTTCAATGACATGCAGAACATTTATCTTCCTTTTGATTGAAAACTCATTTTTATTTTTAAACATTTTTCCACCGAGTTACCCATCGATTTTAATGCATTAAATTAAGACTTCTGGGAAAGATGAGAGTTTCCAATAATTGATCCAAGTATTGTTTAGATTTCCAGCAGTAAACTCCTATCAGGAGGTTTACGTGCTCTCGCCTCCACTTTGTTGCCAACGTAAACTGCTTCAATATCGACCATACCATTCTTACGCAAATATAAGTCTATGTCTTCAGAGCTCCTTAAATGCTTATAGAAATCAGTTAAACTGTCGTGGGTATCAAGTAAAGCCCATTCCTTTAATAACCGAGCTCCAAGTTCTGGATGAACTTCATGATAATCATTAACAGGCGACAAAAAACGACATAGCATGGTGCGCATTTTTTTTACAATCAAAAATCGCCTATATTCCCAACTTATTCTATGTAATGGCCATAACAATAGAGTAAGCATTCTACAAAACTGGAATGAAAAAGTTTTAGGCATTCGTTTAAGAAAAGTGCGCAATAAACGACGCGTGGGAGAGGTATATCTATTTTTATAAGTATAATGGTCAATCACCAATAAACCTCCTGGTGCTACTTGCGTACATAATGATATTATGGTTTGTTCGGGATCAGGAGTGTGTTGAATAACACCAATACATATCACAACGTCAAAATACTCAGGTTTTAAAGGTATTTTACAAAGGTCTGCCTGACAGACAAAATAGTTCGAATATTTAATACAGTTTTGGTAATTTGCTTTTACTGCTACTGACAAATCAATAGCAAACACATGTGCACCGGCAGCAAGTAAAATTTCGGTAAATCTACCTGCGCCACAACCAGCCTCAAGAATCTTTTTTCCTTTCAGAACATCAAGAGACCCGCCTATTAAACGTGTTAATCGGTCTTTTGAGATTGATGTCCCCGTAAATGAGTCCAATTGAGTTGTCCGATATTTATTCCATTGCAGTCCGAAAGAAGAAGCGTAATTTTCCGATGAAACAAACCTTGGGATATTATCTATAATGGGAAAAGAACAGCCTTCGCGACAGAGATATTTCTCTCCAAACACATCCAATGTTAAATAACAGTGATGAACGGAGCAGATTAACATTGTGGGACTATTCACTATATCACCGTCGAAATCAAGCGATACGAGCCAATTAATAGACTTTTAATGCCATCCATAGACACCTTGATCTTATAGGAATTCCTCCATCGAAGTATCTGGCGTAATATCTTTATCAATAAACAATCTATGCCAAAGCTCAAGCCACAATAGTGACCATAACTTATATTCATGATCTTTCCCTACTAAATGTTCATTGATAATATGTTGAATATAGTCGTAATTAAAGTAGCCTCGCGTTCTTGCTTTATCGCTTAATATGATATTATACAAATATGGTTTTAATTCTTTTCTGAACCATGGTCCAACTGGAATTGCAAATCCCCATTTAGACCTGTAGATATTCTCTTTGGGAAGATATTTCTCGGAGAGTTTTTTTAACAGATACTTTGTCTGTTTTAACTTAATTTTATGACCCGACGGTATTTTAGCAGCAAATTCCATTATACGATAATCAAGAAAAGGAGCTCTAACTTCTAAGGAGTTAGACATGGATGCCACATCCATCTTCACTTGATAAGCATCCGGTAAAATAGCATTAAAGTCTACAAATAGCACTTTATCTATATCATCAACTCCATCAGCATAATCATAAAATTCTTCATAAACATGCGACGGATGATGATATTCTAATCTTTCCATAAATTGATCGGAATAGAAGTTTTCTCTATCATAATAATTTCCCATTTCATTTTTATATCGCAATCGAGTGGTTTCATTTATATAATTTTCATAAAGCCTGATACGCTTTAACCGATAAGATCTATCGGTGGAATCTCCAAAGGTATTAAAAAATGGATAAAGAATATTTTTTGAAATAAAACGAGGAACGAATCTTTTATATTTTAGCGCCCAATTAACTGTTTGAGTCCTATCATAACCTGCGAATGATTCATCTCCACCATCGCCAGTCAAGACGACTTTAACATATTCACGTGCTAATTTAGAAATGTAATAACTTGGAACAGCGGATGAGTCAGCAAATGGTTCACCGTAATTCCATACCAATTTCGGCAGGATATTAATACAATTAGCATTTAATATTAATTCATGATGATCGGTATCATACTTATCAGAAATTTTTTTTGCAAAAGAAAGTTCATTGTAAGGCTGATAATCAAATCCCACAGAAAATGTTTTAACTTTGGATATGTGACTGCTCATCAAAGCCACGATTAAACTTGAATCAATACCCCCACTGAGGAATGCTCCGATTGGAACATCACCAATCAATCTGTCTTTAACCGATTGATGTAACAAGCTGTCTATTACTTGGATATATTGATTCTCATCCATAACTTCTTTTTTCTTGAAGCTGAGATACCAATATCTTTGAATTATTGTTTTATCTTTTTGAAACACAACATAATGTGACGGTTGAACTTTTTTTATTCCTTTATATATTGTATGGGCCTGGGGAATGCATATATGAGCCAAATAACAATCAATAGCCTTTTCATCAATCACAAGATTACATACATAACCGCTATTTATTATCGATTTAATATCGGACGCAAATATCACAGACTCATTAACTTCTAAGTAAAATAAAGGTTTTTTGCCAACCCGATCCCGACATAATATTAACATTTCTTTCCGAGCATCCCAAATTGCCATTGCAAACATTCCATTCAACTTTTCAAAAACTTGTACTCCCCACTCTTCATATCCATGTATGATTACTTCGCTATCACTCTTTGATTTAAATACATGTCCAGCTTTTACAAGATTCTCCCTTATTTCACCAAAATTATATATTTCCCCATTAAAAACCATCCAAAGTTGCTTGTCTTCATTACACATGGGCTGCTGTGCAGCGTCTGATAAGTCTATTATTTTCAATCGACGATGACCCAAACCAATATGCTCTCCCATATAAATACCGGCACCATCAGGGCCTCGTTCGATCATTATATCTCTCATCTTAATAATATGCTTTTCCAGTACAGGTGAAGTCCCTTTTATATAAACACCACAAATGCCACACATCGGTCTTCAACCTCTTCAAACAAGATAATTATTACCGGACTTTTATATCGTATATACCCACGGTCAAAGCCCGTGGAACTCAAAGGCGCAAGCAATCATTTAGCTCCTTCTCAATTAATTCAAGCATTTTATTTACCCTTCTATCCCAGGAATTTTCCCTTGCAACACTTTTTCTCTCTATCATTTTTTTTGTATCCAGTCTTTCTGCTATTGCCTTTATTATCGCATCTTCGAAGTCATCTTTATCAAGTACACTTTTCACAAATTCACTACATTCTAAAGTATTACCTTGATCTACAGCCACAATAGGCTTACCCGCCGAAAGATATTCCCATAGCTTCAATGGAGCAGAATAAAAGTTAAACTCATTTTTCTTAAATGGGATCACGCATACGTCTACATAGCGTAGTATCGCTGGAATTAGCACCCTATTTACATGTTTTATATGATAAACATTTTTGAGTGATTTCAGTTCATTGAATTTATTCCTGTCTATTTCATTATTTATATGTTCCCTACCAACCAAAAGCATTACCCATTCAGGATGTTTTCTCTTCAAGTACAGTAAGAGATCGAAATCAATTTTTGCTTGTATAGTACCCACAAAACCGATAACAGGGTGCATAAGATTCTCAAGGAATGACTTTAAATTCGAGGGTAGCATTTTTTCATTTTCATAGAGACCGTAATCTACACCATGCGGAATAAAGTATGTATGCTTTTTTATCTTACTAAGCTCCGAATATAATTCCTTAGATACTGCAAAGACAATATCCGCATTGTTAAGGATTCTGTCGCATCTTTCTCTGATACTGTTCAAATAAGTTTCGGAAGTTGCCCAATCCCCAGCATCTTTAGATAAAGGAGCAATGAAATGATCATACCAATCAGTTACGACCAGCTTGTATTTGAATAGATGATAGTAATCATATTGAATATCGGAGTAATTTACCCACAGAATACAATCATTGAATTTCAGAGTTTTTACTTTCTCTTTAATGTCATTAAAAACAATTCTTTTATTAATCTTTTCGTAATTTAATCTTCTTACTAAGCGAATATTACGTGGGATCAGCCTAAAGGGTGAATACGAATATAAAAACCTCCCCTGGTATTTTAGCCGGCCAAGATTAAGAAGTTGCTTCCAGCTAACATAATCTGATATGGGTGACATTACAGAATAAGGAGGTTCAATAAAAAGCACCCTGTTTTTCTTTGCCAGATTCCACGCTATGTGATGACGTCTTCGCCACACAGAATTTTCCCACGGTTCATTTGCTATAAATATGATGTCATGTTTTTGCATAGATTGTTTTAGCAACTTATTCTCATTTTCTTGAAAAAACTATTTCTTCTATGCCGCTACATAATATATATGCCTGACAAAAAGACTTTACAACAGAAAGAAACTTTAAAAAGACTGCCGCAGCCACAACTCCAGATTTATATATTTCCATATCGGGCGTGGATTTACAGGCTCGCCGTTCACAAACCCCTGAAAGTGCTTTACGACCGCATCACCATCGAAATATCGTCTCTCCCTGAAGCTCTTCGAATGGATTATTTCCTCTATCTGTTTCCTGCAATCAGTGCGGAACCATAGTATTTCGGGAGTAGCAAATCCTATCTTTTTTATACGTTGATGCACAGCATGAGGAAGGATCTCTTTAAGCGCATTGCGCAGGACTACCTTCCCTATACCATTTCGAATTTTTTGTCTTGAGGGCAGCGAGAAACAAAATTCCACAAGCCTGTAATCCAGAAAGGGGAGTCTGGATTCAATAGAAAACGCCATTGAATTCCTATCCTCGTATCTTAAAAGTGAAGGCAGACGCTCAAAGGTCAAAAAATGGTACAGGCTCTGATCCATATATCCATTGTATTTTTCCTTTTCTTCAATCCCGCCTCCATGAGTCTTAATGAAATCCTTATTCAGCCAGGAAGGAAACAAACCCATTTCCTCATCCCCCAGTAAACGTCTTTTCCATCGGAAGGGATGAAAAGGGACAAAGTGCCTGAAAAGTTCTCTGACCAGCCACTGCTTAGGATAACCATGGTATTCGGAATACTTGTCAATTTCGTTTTTCAGAGAACTCCACCTGAGTCCTTTGAATAAATCTTTGAAGTTCGCCAAAAAGTAGCTCCCGTATCCAGCCAGAATTTCATCCGCCCCCTGACCATTGAGAACAACCGTAATGCCCCGCTCCCTTGCCAGCCTCATAACCATCCATCCCGCCCACTGGCTTGTGCCTGCTACAGGCTCACCCTGATCTTCAATAAACTTCGGCGCGAGGTCAAACAGTTCCTTCCCTTCAGGGAAAACGTAGTTGGTCTCAACTCTTGTTCTTTCTACGACCGCTTTTATAAATTCTCTTTCATCACACGCTTTATCTTCAAAGCATGCCGAGAAGGTTTTCTGTCTGCTGCCGATCACGCCGGGGTTAACGCCATCATTCGATATCAGTTTGCTGATCATGCAGACGATTGATGATGAATCCAACCCGCCGCTCAGACACGTACCCAGCGGAACCTCGCTCTGGAGTCTTAAACGTATTGAATCTTCGAAAAGGGCATGAAATCTCTGCGCAGCTTCTTGGTCTGAAATACGCACAATCTTTTTTGACGGATCCAGGTCCCAGTGTCTCGAAATTTTGCAGCCGCCATTTATATCAACAACCATGCGGTGGGCAGGCACGAGCCTTTTAATCCCGTCAAAGAAAGTTTCCTCCGTATGGTCAATGTAGTCGTTATTTTCGTAAGCAAGGTAGTCAAAAATAACACGGTCGTTTGGCCCGCAAGGTATTTTTTTATCCGTGAGGATCGTCTTTATTTCTGAGGCAAAGATGAAGCGGTTCTCATCTAAAAAGTAATAGAACGGTTTTATTCCGAACCTGTCTCTCGCGCAAAATAATTGTTTTTTTCTCGTATCCCACAATGCAAAAGCCCACATGCCGTTAAATTTGTTAAGACAATCCTCTCCCCATTCCTCATACCCGTGAATAATTACCTCGGAATCCGTCCTGGATTTAAAAACATGGCCCCTCGCTTTAAGTTCAGACGCAAGTTCCGAATAATTGTATATCTCGCCATTATAGGTCAGCCATATCGTCTTGTCTTCGTTGCACATAGGCTGGTGACCGGCGGCGGTCAAATCAATGATCGAAAGGCGTCTATGAATCAAGGCAATTCCGTCGTCTAAATAGAACCCCGCGTCATCGGGTCCTCTGCGATAGAGGCTGTCACTCATCGCCTTTAGGGTCTCTTTACCTATCGGCCGATCATTAAAATTCAATATTCCAGCTATTCCACACATACCGTTAATGACCTCTCGAAACTTCTTCAAAAAGCCTGTTCAGCCGTTTCGTAACGACTTCATGGCCGAAGTTTTTCACGGCGTACTCCCGGATTTCCTCCTGATCATACCTTTCATAATTTACGATTACGTGCCTGATGCTCTCGGCCAGGGCTTGGGGATTGGCCTTTTCAACAAGAACACCTACTTTTTCATTCACCACCCCATCCGGACCGCCGGACTTCGTTGCCACTACCGGCTTCCCGCACGCAAGGGCCTCTATGATCGTAACGCCGAATGTCTCGAAGAGGCTGGCCGATACAAGAATGTCGTGCTCGTTTATAAGCGACGGCAATTCGCTATTAGCGCAGATGCCTTTGTAAGCAACATTCTTCTCCAATCGCATCTTCTCGATGGAAGCCAGCAGCTCTTGACCGCATTGGCCGAGAGGACCCACGATGCTAAGCTGAATATCAGGAAACTCCTTGATGACGATCCGAATCGCCTCCAACAAATACCGGATGCCCTTTTCTTCCTCGACCCTGCCGACCACCAACAATCTAAACCTTCCGCGCGCGGTCTCGCTCCTCCTGCGTTGGGCGCCTTCCCTGTCGAGAGAGAATTTGTTTGTGTCAATTCCATAATAGGCTATCCCCAGCCTGTCGCCTTTAATGCCACAGGCCTGAATTTCCCTGAGCTGAAAACCGGTATAGATCGTGCGGTCGACATGATTGATGGTCTTCAGAACCCTACTCCCCCGATACGGTTCGTTAAAATAACTTGAAAACGGCCCTTGGAATTCGATGGTTACAACTGGAGCATTATATTGTTTTTTGAGCTTCCAGCCAACATAACCGGCAGGAAAGGATTTGTGGGCATATATCAAGTCCGGTCGGAAACCTGTTTCATTTAACTTCTTAGATGCAGTAACATAGGCAATGAACCCGTCGAGAATATAAAGCGCCTTCTTAAATACTATAAATACAGGGTATTTAATCCTGATAATACCCTCCTCGTCTCTTTTATCTGAATGTTCTCTAAATATGTGCCTTAGAAAAGACCTGACACCTATTCTCACAAATCGTCTCTCGACGACCATTACGCGCACCTCGTGGTCTTTTTTAAGATGTTCAACCTGTTCCTTAATAAAAATCCCTGCTATAGGATTTTCATCTGAAGGATAAATGTCGGTGATGATCAGAAGCTTCATGATAATTTCCGCTTAAATAACCCCCATGTACTTTTGGAGTATAGTCGATACCGCTAACCCGTCATGCATCTGAACCGTCTTCAAAGCGTTTTCGACCAACTGTTCTCTTAAAGTCCCATTGTTTAATAGATTCCATATGGCCTCTTTTAACAACTCGGGGGACGGTTTATCTACCACAAGCCCCCATCTATATGTTTTTGCGTACCACGAGATATAAGCATCTTCCGGTGCGTGCACTAAAACCGGTGCGCCAGAAGCAAGATACTCCGGTAATTTCCCGGGAGAGGCCGTTTTGATGATATCAGGATAAGGGCTATTAAAAGCCATGGGAAGAAAGAGGATATCCGCCTCTCTCTGAATGGATGAAATCTTTGACGGATCAACATACCCGTGGTGAATGATATTGCTTCCGGATAGTCCCATGGTGATTAATTTTGGCACTGCCCTTTGGGAATAGATATGGAATTCCACTTCGGACAGTTCATTTACAGCGCTAACCAGGTTCTGCAAGGCGTCCAACTGTGCTTCATAAATCATTCCGGTAAAGACGATCGTCTTTTTTGTATTCCTATTTATCTTTACTTTTTTTGCAATTCGACTACCATTTTGTGGCAGCTCGATAGGGTGACGAAGTAATACAGTTTGAATGTTGTATTTCCTCTTGTAAAAATCTTGAAGCGCTTCGCTCATAACAAACACTTTTTTTGAAGCCCTCATAACCAACCTTTCTATGGGCACCGACATTAATTTTCTAATTTTAAAGGTCTGAGCAGCGCTGTAAAGATCAAGCATATAGACATAAAGAGGAATTCCTGTCAGTCTGTGCAAAATATATGAAGCCAACAGGAAATTTCCTGATGTCGGATGTATTAGGATGTCTGTAACTTTTTCCTTTCTTATTATGGAAAGACCTTTTGCAACCATAGAGGGAACGTCAAGCCATTCCCGGATGGAGGACCATCGTGTATAATCCCCGAAGATAGTTTTGCCCACATAATAATGACCACATCGCAATTTATCACCCAGATCGGCTGCTGCGATGTTATTTTCATAACGGCTTGTTAGAACAATGTATGAATCCTCTGGGAAATATTTAAAAAGCCTCAGGAATATAGACGACGGACTATAAGGTATCGGTGGTACGCAGTGGGACATGAAAAGGATTTTCGACACATTTCGCTCTGTAATATTGTTACACATAAAATCTAAGCGAAGACTTTTCCTGGAACCAATCGGTAATATAGCCTTTCCATCTTTTCCATTTCTTTTGTAAAGTCAGCTTTTTCTTTTACGATATTAAGATTTCTCTCTATAAATACTTGTTTTGTGGCTTCATCCATTTCTATTGCTTTAACAATGCCGGCAGCTATTTCTGATATATTTTCAGGTTCTACTAAAAACCCATTAAAATTATCTTCTAAGTAAACTTTGATCGGAGGGATATCCCCCATAACAGGAATGACTCCCATCGCCATAGCTTCTAATACTGACTGCGGAAAAGTTTCTATTAATGATATCGAGACAAATACATCGGCTATAGATAAATATGAGGGTATTTTTTCTCTATCAACGCTCCCTATTAAGCGAACGCATTTACTTATCTTTAACCTGTCAACTAAATCTTTTAGTTCAGTTTCGAGTGGGTCGTTTGGTGGCCATATAAAAATAAATCTTGCATTAGGGATTTGTTTTATTACGTAAGGGATCGCCCTGACAATATTCAAAACATTGTAACTTATATTCCTGGTACTAATTGCAATCGAATTATCGTTCAATTGCAGGTCGTTCCTGAGTTTATCTTCCTTAATATCCTTCTTGAATTTATCAAGTTCTACTCCAAATTGTATAATATTTATTTTATCCGGCCTGGCTCCATATTTAACAATACATTGCTCCCGCAGGTATTCAGTCTGCGCGGATATTACATCCGCTTTCCACAAGGCATATCTGACAAGAATAGGACGGAAAATGGAACGATTTTTTTTCCAGATAATGTCACCATTCCAGGGCATGACAATCAATGGCCTTCTCCTCGTGAAAACACCCAGTTGAGCTGGAAAATATAAAGTATGCAGATGGATAATATCCGGGTTCTCTTTCTTAATTATTGTCCTGATTTTTGCAAGATTGGAAAGTCTTCTGAATAATTTAAAGTTATAATAAAAATAATTATAGACATATTCAATCCTCTTGTTTCTAAATTTATGGCTATCTACCTCGTATTGTTTGACGCCATCTATTGGAGAATACCTATCAGTAATCAAAGTTATTTCGTGGCCTCTTTTGGCAAACCATCCGGCAAATCTTTGCAAATGAATTGAATATGCCCAACCTATATAACAAATCTTCAATTTTCTCATCTATGTCTGTATGGACATTAAATTAGGCTGAATAGTTACATTATATTTTCAATTGAATGTCACAGGCGGCCCTCAAGTCAGCTATTCCTTGTCGAGATGTAGTTTCTTTGACAGAGAATACGAAGGCATTATTCATATATTCCAAAAACTCCACAGGACCGCCATCCATTGACCTCGCAATATTGCAGCCTAAGCTGTATATACCTTTTAACAGATTAACAATAAACTCAAATTTCACTAGTATGGTCTGGCCGGCTTCGCAAATAATATACTTGCCGGTCAGCAGATCGCTGCTGGTATCATATACAACCAGCCCATCGGAGTATCTTATAAACATGCTGATAAATGCACTTTCCACTTTGGCATTGCAGGCTATTTTCAACTCAAAGACTGCCTTTTCACCCGCTTCAAATGTCTTCACCTCTTGACCTGAGCTGTTAGTCAGTCGCAATTCAATAAATCTAAAGGATCGAGCAAGCTTTTCACCTTTCTGCTTTTCTGACATAACTTCATAGTACATTCTAATCGCCTCTTCGATTGCTCCATCATACGCCACCCGGCCTTCCTTGAGGAGTATCGCCCTGCCGCATAATTTTCTCACCGAATCCAGGTTATGGGAAACGTATATAATGGTCTTATTGGAATCTCTGAAATCCTTCATCTTGCTGATGCATTTATCCTGGAATATATAATCTCCCACCGAAAGAACCTCATCGACCAGCAGGATATCAGGATCCAGATGCGCTGATACAGAAAATCCCAAACGCGCATACATGCCTGATGAATACCTTTTTATAGGTGTGTCAATGAACTTTTCTAAACCGGAAAATTCTATAATCTCATCGTACTTCCGATCTATATCAGACTTTTTCATCCCAATGATGGCCCCATAGAGATAGATGTTTTCCCGGCCGGTAAGCTCAGGGTGAAACCCTGCAGAAAGCTCAATCATGGCCCCGATCTTGCCTTTCGTCATAACCGTACCGGATGAAGACTTGGTGGCTCCGGCAAGGAGTTTCAGGATTGTGCTCTTGCCCGCCCCATTCGGGCCGATGATACCAACCGCCTCGCCTCTTTTAAGCTCAAAGGAAACATCTCTCAGTGCATAGAAGCACTCTGAATGAGCGTTACGCCTCATGAAGATGTTTACAATATCCTCTCTCAGGGAGCGATAACCTGTCTGCCCAAGCCTATATTGCTTGGAAACCTTTTCCATCTTTATTGCTAAATCACTCATTTAGATCTTATCCGCAAAGGACAACTCAACGATCTTGAAGTACTTATACGATAAAAACAGCGTGATCAGCGATATAAAAGCCGATATTCCAAGGTAATAAAGATCAGGCGAGGCGCCTAATACCAGCACCTTTCTGTAACCGCCTATGATGGGCGCCATCGGGTTTAGCATATAGAGGGATTTGAATCCATCTGGCACTGAACTCAGAGGATAGATTACCGGACTTAGATACATCCAGAGCTGAATAAAAAAGGGCAATGCGTATTTTACATCTCGATAAAAAACATTCAATGCCGATGAAAATAACGCCACGGCGAGGGTAAGCAGCACCTGTATCAATAGTATGGGAATGACATAAAAAGCATACACGGTAAGCGTAACGTCATAAAAAACCAATAGGGCGATAAAGATGACTGCTGCAATACAGAAATCGACAGAGGCCGCAAGAATTGAGGCGATGGGGAATATCTCCCTTGGAAAATATATCTTTGAAAGCAGATTGGCATTTGAAACAAGGCTGGGTATGGCAAAAGACAATGATGTAGCAAAAAATGTCCAGGGAAGGAGCGCCGTATAAGAAAATAAAGGATAAGGGATTCCATCACTGGGTATCTTGGCAAAGCGAGAAAACACGATAGTAAATACCATCATCATTAAGAGGGGCTGGAGTATCGACCAGAATATGCCGAGGACCGATTGTTTATACCGAACCTTTATCTCCCTTACAGTAATACTCAGCAGCAACTCTCTATACTTTAGAAGCTCTCTTATCTTCTCAATCATTTTATATCTCTCCATTTCCAGTCAGGGGTTCCTTCTGAATTACATCGATACGGGAGAAACATCTGAAGCTCGTCCTCTATCAGGCACATGTCCTCCCTGTGCTTTTCCCATTGCCCCATAGCTCATGATTACCGCTGCGATACTCCAGAAGACTAATCCTTTGTCTATTTCCTTAACATAGGCAAATGTAATCCCATCAGTAAGATTATTGCTCAGAAAAACAATCATAGAGATCAATAAAGAATACTTAAACACACCATCGCTGTCAGCCTTTTTAACAAGACGGATGCCCTTGGCTACAATCGTGGATAAAATTGTCAGTAACAGTAAAACGCCCGGCATGCCCGTTTCAGCGAGATAGTTAAGGTATAGGTTATGGTCTGAAATCATGGAGACATAACCCGACGCCCAAGGAGCATAATAGAGCGTTTCATAATTTGCATATTCTTGATTAAATCTTCCGATTCCGACCCCTGTCAGAGGATGGTCTCGGAACATTCCCAGAGCAGCTCTCCAGCCTCCATAGCGCTCTTCCATGCTCGATGTATGGACGACATCTTCTAACGATCTCAGGTTATTATATTTGCTCAAATAGGGATCCAATTTCTCAGAGTTAAAAATAAATACAAGCCCACCCACGGCTACAGTTAATACCGCGTACTTTCTTATATTTTTGTTGAGCCCAAATAGTAATAGCCCAACCGCCATGCTTATCTGCGCCATTCTTGCAAAAGACAGTACGAGACCTACTATTCCCATGGCTGCTATAACGCAGAACAACAGCTTCAAACTTTTTGCACGCGCACTGGCCAGGAAAGCAATGACAATCGGTATCACCATGATCAATCCATTTGCGACAAAAACTCCATCGGCAAAATTGAGATACAGTGCGTATCGATTATCAATAAGCTCTGAGCCTCCATATTTTGCGAAGTAATACAGAACCAATGTCAGATTTAGAAAAACACCGGCAACAAGATACGCCATAAACCTCCGGATATCCGTTTCATATTTGATACTGTTTATGACAATAAAATACACTACGATGGGATAAATGATCTCAAACAACCATCGTTTGAGACTATACGCAATATCTATAGAAAGGACAGCGGAGAAAAATGTCACAAGGATAAACATCAGAACAAGGACATTAAATTTTCCTTTCACGATAGTTTGTTTATTGATAAAATAGTTGACAATAAACCAAATTAGTGCAAAGAGCATGATGATGGCTATTTTTATTGTAATCCATTCAAGGCTGAATTCTATTTTCCTTGTTATCTCGAATTCAGCGTAAGTCATGAGCGGCAGTGAGATCAGCAACAGGCCAATGCCGTCAATCGATTTATCATTTAAAACCATATAAACCGCGTACAGAAACAAAAAGATAATGATGCCGATCAAAATGGGAACGATAAAATCAAAGGGGTTCAAAGCGACGGAAGCACCCAGTGCGACTGCCAGCACAATGATGACCGGGAAAACCTGCCAGCCGATGTTAAGCGGTGATAAACTGAAAAACGCAGAGATTTTGAGACCCTCCTGAGCGCTTACCTTTATGACGGCAATCGATATACCAAGGACAATGACCGGTCCAAGCGCAAAAATCCATCCACTGACGCTCACGCCGGGGTTGTCAGCTATCATCAATCCCAAACGATAGGCCACAATTCCCCCCAGCAACTGAAGGGCGACGTTCAGATAATTTTTACGCAGGTATTCCAATTCGATTAAACCCCGCAATAATCTTGACCACAGTGGATGACACATTGTTCATGAGGTATTCCCTCGGTACGACCCAGTCCTTTTTTTCTGCAAGGACCACACCCACGCATCTCATCATATCATCCGGCTCATTGCCCGTTATTATATTACTTCCCACCTCAACAGTCTCCGGTCGTTCAGTCACATCCCTTATTGTCACGTTTGGAATTTTAAAGATACAGCACTCTTCCTGAACCGTGCCGCTATCGGTGATGACACAAAAGGCCTTCTGTTCAAGGGCAACGAAATCAAGAAATCCGAGTGGTCGAAGGAAATGGATATTCTTATGGCCTAAGGTCAGCCCAAAAGCTTTCATCCTGCTTTCCGTTCTCGGATGGAGGCTGCATATAACCGGCATTTTATATTTAGTCTGTATTTTATCGAGCACAGTTAATATGTTGGACAAACGGTGCTTGTTATCAACATTCTCCTCCCGATGCATCGTAACAAGAAAATAGCTCTGAGGTTCTATTCTTAACCTTTCATGAATATTGCTCCCCTTTATTTTTTTGCCATGCGTATTGATAACTTCATAGATCGGGTTCCCGATAACATAAATTCTATTGATCTCAATTCCCTCTCTGAGCAGATTTTCCTTGCTGTTATGCGTGTAAGGCAAAAGAACGGTGCTCGAATGATCGATAATCCTGCGGTTCACCTCCTCCGGGACACGATCGTCGAAGCATCGGTTGCCCGCCTCCAAATGATAAACAGGAATCCCCATACGTTTGGCTACGATACTGACCAAGCCGCTGTTCGTGTCTCCTAAGATGAGAATTTTATCCGGTTTTGCTTTCTTGACGGCCTTTTCGGATTCTATAAATAGTTTGCCGATTTGTTCGCCAAAAGTCTTTCCTTTTACACGAAGATATAAATCAGGTTGACGTAGTTGTAAGTCATCAAAGAATATTTTGTTAAGGCTGTCATCATAATTTTGCCCGGTATGGACAAGGATGTGATCACAGTGATGATCAAGCTTTTTGATAATAAGAGATAGTCGGATGATCTCCGGACGCGTACCCAGAACCGTCATTACTTTCATATTAAAATCCTTATGACAGAAAAACCGAAGAGATATTATTAGGAATCTATTAAAAGATTGTTCTTCCTAAGCAGGTCCCTGATTTCATCCTTGCTCATTAAAGCCTCCGCTGAGGTGTACTCTTTTTTAAGGCAAGGGGTGATCTCTTCAGATGATCTTAATTCTGGAAGTATGGGTTGAATGGCGAAACAACCACCCCGATCAATCGTTCGATAACACTCCTCATCAGAAATGAGCACTTCATGTACTTTTTCACCCGGACGGATGCCGATGTATTCTATTTTTATTCTTCTCCGATCAACCAGAACTTCAACAACATCTGTGATTTTAGCCGACGGGACTTTGGGAATATAGGTCTCTCCCCGATCCGCACTCTTTATAGCAGCGAATACAGTATCAACGGCCTTATCCAGGCTCATCATAAACCTCGTCATATCGGGATCCGTAATCGTTACAGGGCCTCCTCTTTTTATTTGATCAATAAACAATGGAATGACCGAGCCCCTTGAAGCCAAAACATTCCCATATCTTGAGCAAATAAATCGTGTTTGGGGGCACTTTAGATTCCCGCCAATCAAAATCCGCTCTTGGATTGACTTCGTCATTCCCATAACGTTAACCGGTTTGCAAGCCTTATCGGTCGAAACGGCGACTACGGTTTCCACCTTGAAGTCATTACACGCAATGGCCGTTACGATATTATTCGCTCCATGAATATTCGTCTGAACGGCCTCAAAGGGGAAATATTCACACGTCGGCACCTGTTTCAAGGCGGCCGCATTGATAACAATGTCCACGTCTTTTAACGCCATTTGAACCGAGTGAAAGTTACGGATATCCCCGATCTGGAATTCCAGGACATCAGTGGGTTCCCGGTAAATAATTTCATCTGTGGCCGATAATTTATGCTTCCACTCCAACCTCATTTGATGCTGCTTCGCTTCATCACGGGAAAAGACGATTACCTTGGAGGGGAGGCCAAGTTCGCCGGTCAGAATCCTTGAGATCAGCTTCTGCCCTAAGGAACCGGTGCCGCCCGAGATCAGTATTTTCTTGCCTTTAAATATCAATCGAGCTCCTTTCATTTTTAGATCGTCCTTCGCTTGATTGGACCCTTTAAAAACGCCACTCTTCGTAAGCCGGAACCCTTTGAGCCAAGTCCTCTATCATTTCATTCCATGTGGGAATACGGATGTGTGTCATCTCTCTGAACTTTGTTGAGTCAAGACTTCTGTTCATAACAACGAAATCATCCGGAATAACGTCCATGCCTAACTTTAATGTCTTGTCAAGTTTTTTTAATAGATCATACTTATTAATCGCTTCAGTTGAAACATGGAGCAGGCCATTCACGTTCGAATGTTTTTCAATGAGAATTCCAATAATTTCAGCGATGGCATAGGTCGTTAACCCGGAGAAAACTGCCTTTCGGTAACCGCGGACCTTCCCTTTCTGTGAAAGGAACCACTCCAGAAGACCTTTCGACCCCGATAATTGCCTTCCCACAATGGATGCCCTGAGTGTCAAGCATCTATTCCCGGTCACCTCCCCCAGATATTTCGTCCTGCCATATAAGTCATCCGCATCCGGAAAATCATTTTCCACATAGTTTCCTTTTTCGCCTGAAAACACGCAATCCGTACTCATATGTATTAAGCGTATATTTCCATCGTCGCACAGCCTCGCCAGCTTGTGTGGAAACAGAGCATTCAAAGAAATGGCCGCAATAGGATATTTTCCTTCCGGCAACTGTTTTACGATACCCACACAATTTACAATAACACTTGGCCTTGCAATCTCCAACGCTCTTTTCAAATCATTGTCGTCAAGCACATTAACTTCATCGATAATGCTCTTGTCATCCCTGCTAAAAAACAAACAACTTCTCCTAAGTTCCTTAAGGCCGCCACGGATAGATCCGAACGTTTCAAGTTTATCCCTTAAATGTGACCAAATAGCATGTCCAAGCATGCCGGTTACGCCTAAAATCAAGATTCTCATCTCTCTTTCCTGGTCATCCTCCGGAAGAGGCTTGCACACAATCTTTGAGCCGGGTCGTGTGGTCTCGATCGATGTTCGTAACCGCCTCGCCCATGATGTGTTCACAGGACAAGCTACCGCCATTCCGGTCTATGACCGGCAGGCCGCCACTCGTTTCCATGTTGCCTTCAACTGCAATTCCACCGGTACTTGCGCCGGCTTTCCTTTAGTGAACGCCTGCCCCGACAGCCACGACCTTTTCCCGTTCAATGACCACGCGGGCCTGATAGGCCAGGGCCTGAAGGAGCAGCACCACACGCTCCCCACCGCTCATCGGCCGCTCAAAGACGGCCAATAAACCCTTTAAAGGCCCTTCCTGGATCGTGACGGGGCCCTGAGGTTGAAGAGGAGGTTCAGGAAGGGTCACAAATCCTTCCTTCACACTTGCCCTCAGGCTATGGATGATCTCCGGATCTATGGGCTCCGGATGCGGGCCAAAGGCCACCACCCTTCGGACGCCCCTGGCATACTGCACGGTACGATAGTGTGATTCCAGACTGAATCGAGCGAAGAGATATCCCGGAAAGAGCGGGCCGGTCGCCACCTTCCGGCTTCCCCGAATCCGTTTACTCTCCCGAAGTTTCGGATAGAACATCTCAATCCCTGCGCGGCCCAGAAGCCACACCACCTGCTCTTCCTGATGCGGCTTGGTGTTCACGGCATACCATCGGGTACTGTCTTTCGCTCTCTCCAGAATCATCGACCATCATCCCTTGAGCTTGGCCTCGATTCTTGTGCCTTCCCTTCATACCGTTGCCTTATCTCTCCTACAAATCTTAACAGGCCTGCGATGCCGCACATTTGCGTATATCGCGTTTTTGCGTTTGTCGCGTTTCTTGAGTTTATTGCGTTCATAGCGTTTGTAGCGTTTGTTTATATTATTGACATTTGTGACATTAAATGCCATAATTGACGCAAAAGGAGGTTAAGACCATGGCACTGACAGCCCAGTATGAGAAAACGTACACCGCCGAGGAGGTGGCGGAACTCCTCCACTGCAGTCCCGGCGGAGTTCGATCCATGATCCGTCGAGGAAACTTGCGAGCCATTAAGGTCGGTCGGCGATATCTCGTCCCCGAATCGGCAATTGATGCCCTTGGATTTTCCAATCTTAAACTCTTTTCAGACATTAAGGATGCCTCGGCATATGTCCGTAAAATACGCAGGGCGGCGGAGATGAAACCCGACGGCCGCAAGAAGTCGGCCAAGGAGTTCATCAATGAGATTAAGTCCGCTAAATGAGGCCGGAGCTCCGTGAGCGGGTGCGCCCGCCGGCCCAGAAGGGCCTTCTCCTGGACACCGACGTCCTGATTAACATTCTGAAACATATCCCTGGTTATGCTTCCCTTTTCCACCGGCAGTCCCGTCGGCTTTACTATGCCTCAATCTCTAAAAAAGAACTCTACGGCAAGCACGGACTGACAAGATCCGAGGCCATTGCCATTGCCGAGCTTCTTACAAAAATACGTAAAGTCGATCTGGACCGTTCGATTCTGCGACGTTATGATTCCCTGCTTCGCAGATATCATCATCGCCGCCTCCTTAAGGCGGATGCCCTCATCGCAGCCACGGCCTGGGCCAAGGGCCTCATCCTGATCACGGGTAATGTGACCGACTTTTCCTTCATTGAGGAAATCCAAGTTGTCTCCCCCGATGATCTTCCGGTTCGGCCGCTTTAAATGCCGTAAGGCATTAGGCGTGAGGCGGAAGGCGTGAGGGGGAAAAAACCGTGAAGCGTGAGGCGGGAGGCGTTAGGAGAGTTGATGAGCTACCCCCTGACCCCTTACGCCTTACGTCTTTTACCCCTTCCTTGACACCCCGCCCCAAATCCTGATATTCTATATTTCAGAAATTCCAACTTTTTACCTTTTGGCATTGGAGGGTCCCATGAGTCAACCCAAACCGCTCACCAAGCTGGTCAGGCCGCTTCCGAAGGGACAGATCACGCTCCCGATCGAGTTCCGGCGCCGCTTGAAGATCGATGATAAAACAATTTTGAGCCTTTCACTCAAGGGCTCCAAGATCGAGATCCTCCCGCTTCGCCCCATGTCCCGCAAGGCGGATCTGCGGGAATACGAAGAGGATGAGATCCAGACGTTTCTAAATGAAGACCGGCTCGATCCAAAGACGGCAGGGAAAGTCCGTCGTCTCCTCAGGAAAACGGCGTGAAGCCGGTTCCCCGCCTGTTTCTGGACGCCAGCGTATGGATTGCGGCGGCCGGTTCGACGACCGGTGGTTCCGCGGCGACCCTCGAACTGTGCCGCCGGAATAAAACCCGGGCCGTTGCCAGCCGCTTCGTCCTTCTCGAGGCCGAGCGCAACATCCGGAAGAAACTGGGCCGCGAGGCCCTGCTCCGTTTCTACCGGGAGATCGCCTCTCTCGAAATCAAGGTGATCGAGACACCGACTTCGCGCGAGATCGCCGCTCAAAACCGGACCATCGACTCCAAGGATGCCCATGTCCTGGCCGCAGCCGTGAAGAGCCACGCCGAATTTCTTCTGACTCTGGATCGCAAGGACTTTATGACGTCGAAGGTGCTTCATGCCGGACTTCCTTTCCAGATCATGACGCCGGGTGATTTTCTGCGATTCTGGCTTGAAAAACAAACATAGTGCCTCGCCCCTCTTGCCCCACTTGATCATCCCCTTGCCATCCGGCCCCCGATGGACCCGGGCGTCGATCATCCTCCGCACGGCCGAGACGTCTTCGGGCCTGCTTGCCGCCCGCCTGCCGGACAGGCAGGGACAGGCGGGCGTCATGGAAGCGTTAAATTTTAAGATGCCGGCGATGCCGCACATTTTTAATACCCCGACCCTCTTTCTTGACACCGGCCACGTAATCTTTTATAGTTACTCATATGAAAAAGGAATCCGCCATGAAACCATTCAAAACAACGCCTCATTCTTTGTACTCCAAAGAGATGGAGAAGTTCATCGAAAAAATAAAGAAACTGGCCCAGAAAGGAAAACTGAACTACGAACAGGATCCCTTCTGGTCCGCCGCTCCTCAGAAACTGGGACGAACCAACAGCTCCAAACTCGACGCCCTCCTCTATCGAAAATCTTGATGGAACTGATCTTCCTCGACACTTCTTTTCTTTTCGCCTACTATAACCAAAACGATAAACACCATCAAAGGGCCCATCGTTTCTTCCAAGAGGTGATTCAAAACCACTCGGCCGAAATCGGCTGGGTCCTCACCGACTATATCTTCGATGAATTAGTCACCCTGATTCTCATACGGACCAAGGATAAGACCAAAGCCATTTTCACGGGAAAGTCCCTTCTCAATTCCAAAACCATTCAGCTTTTCCATTTAAAACCTGAAACGATTGACCGCTCATGGACTCTTTTTACAAAGTATCGAGATAAATTGTGGAGTTTCACGGATTGCACCTCGATTACGTTCATGCAAGAAAACCGTATCTCTAAAGTCGCCACCTTTGATGTCCACTTTAAAGAAGCCGGCCTCGTCTCCGTCCCGCTCGTTCGCGGTTAACGAGGGGACTTAACCGCTACGCGTATCGCCGCTTTTTTTGATTTTCACAGCCGACTCTTTTATAATCAATCCATCCGGAATATTAATCGCATTCATTGTTTTAGGTCTCGGATTAGTCATCACGCCCGAAGAAAAGGAGTGACTCATGGAGATCATCATCTTGATCCTCGCAGGCTTGGCGCTTTTTGCCGCGGTCGCCGCTGGTTACTTTAAGTACTCCGAGTGGAGAAATAAACATCAGCATTAATCATCCCTCCTTGCCCTCGACCCGAACAGAAGAATATGCCGCACGGATGGCCCCGGTCTCCGCCGCAACTCGGCCGCATATTCTTTCACAACCTGATCCATCTTGACGCCCTCCTCATTTCCCAATCATCTTATCAAAGCGGACGGGATACATTGTACCTTACATTCTCCTATAAAGTCCCGCATCCCTTGAAGCCTTCGCTCGATTTCTCCCGTCTCGCGCAGATCGATACAGTCCCTCCCCATCCGGCCCGCGATGGATATGGGCGTTGATCATCCGTCGGACGGCCGAGACGTCTTCGGGCGTCGTGGGAGCGTTAAATTTTAAGAGACCGGCTATTCCACACATGGGTTAACTACCGTGAGGCGTGAGGCGGAAAGCGTGAGGGGGAAAAGATTAACCCCGCACACTCAAAACCTTACGCAATTTAACGCCGTTGACTTTCATGGGTCTTCATCTTACAATGATTACACTAACATTGACATCAATCCTTTCATTAAACAGAAAGGGCTCCGACAGTGAAACTCTTGAAACTTAAAACCAAAGACCCTGAGCAAGCCTCGACTCTGCTCCAAGAAGCCATCTCGAATGAATTGAAACTGATCCAAACCGGCATTGATCAACTCCAGGCGGAGATTCGTACGTTTGAACAAAAATACCGTCAATCCTCGAAAGAGTTCTTCCGCAAGTACCAGCAAGGAAAAGCCGGCGATCAGTCGGACTTTATCGATTGGGCCGGCCTTTATCAACTGCTGCTCGATCTCCGACAAGAGTCGCTCCAGCTCAAGGAGATTGAGATCTGCAATTAGACGAATACATCCGGACACTCGAAGCGGCTCTTGCCGCCTGCAGACCTCTTGTTTCTCGTCAACTGACTTTTTCAAAAGTGACCAGCCATAACCTTCCCTCACCACAAGCACATTGGAGAAGAGGAGACGGTTCATGCCTCGGCATCTCCAACCCTTCCGGAGGTACTGGACGAAATAGCCCGCCACTTTAAGTACCGTGAGGCGTGAGGCGGAAGCGGCTTTTCCATTCTTTCCCCTTACGCCTTACCCTTTACCCCTGACGTTTTTCACCCCTCACGTCTTCTTCAGCTTCTCCTCGATCTCCGCCGCCTTCGCCGGCTGGCCCGACTCCCGCAACTGTCGCGCGAGCCCGAGCGCACGATCCGTCTGCCCGGTCGCGGCAAACCAAAGGCCGACGTAATGCTGAAAGAGGGGGTTCGTCGGGTCCAGTTTCAAGACACGGTTAAACTCCTCCGTCGCGGAGGCCGTCTCGCGGAGCTGCGCGCGGATCCAGCCCAGATGCAGGTGCGGCTCGGCCAGCGTCGGGGCCAGCGCGGCGGCGCGCTCGATCTCGGACCGGGCCGCCGGAAGAACCGAGGCGTCGCCCTGAACGTAGCGACGCTCGTCCAACTCGCCCATGGCCATATGGTACAGGGGATGGGCCGGGTCCCAGCCGATCGCACGACGGTAATCCTCACCGGCCCGATCGAGCTTTCCTGCCTTCTCCAGCTCCAGACCGCAACGGTAATACCGGTCGGCCGCAAACGCGGCCGTCGTTTGAGCCGCCAGCAGACCGATCACGGCCAGTCCCGCGACGGCCGCCGACGGCCGACTCCGGTCGAAAACCGACTCGGAAGCCGTATCCTCCTCCCGCTCCGGCCGTGCGAGATTCCAGGCCAGCCCCAACAGAACCGCAAACAACACCGCATTGGCCGGGATATGGAAATTGAAATCGGTGAGGCCGTGGATCAGCAGCGCGACGAGCCCGGTCACGAGGCCCATCAGCAAACCCTTCGCCCACGGGCTCCTCCGCCAGCGCCAGCCGGCGATAATGAATCCGAAGAGGACCCCGAGAATTCCGACGCTCAATCCGAATCCGACCCAGCCCGTCTCGGCCAGGAGTTGAATGTAATCATTGTGCGTATGCTCGTAGAAGACCTGATCCGGAAGCGTCTTGTAGGCCGGATAGACCACTCCGAAGGTTCCGAGCCCGGATCCCATCAAAGGATGGTCCGACACCAGCTTCGCGGTGTCCTTCCAGACCTCCACGCGCGCCAGCATCGAGTGGTCCTCTGTAATCCGAAGGAGGGTCTGGACACGATCGATGATCGGCCCCAGGCCGAACCAGGTGAGGGAGATCAAAAGAACCGTGAACAGGATCCCCGGCAGGAGGAGCCACTTCTGCGTGGCCCGGCCCAGCAGCAGGATCATGCCGATCAGGATGACGGCCACAAGGAAACTGAGGATGCCGGTGCGCGACAGGCTCAAAACGAGCGAGACCGACATCACCAGGGTCATGAACAACAGCAGCGTCAATCGGTTGGCCCGCTCGCTCGTCAGCCGATCGATGAATCGCCGCCAGGCCGTGTCGCCCTTCGCCGGCACGCCCGCGAACGCGGCCACGGTGTATCCGATCGAAAGCGGAATCAGCATCTCTATATAGCCGGCGAAATGGTTCCGGTTGACGAATGGGCCGAAGACCGCTCCGCTCTCCCGGACCTCGCGCAGCCAGAACATCTTCCCGTTCCAGGTATACCGCTGAAAGATGGCGAACAGCGCCACGCCGAATCCGATCACAACCAGGGCCAGGGTCAGGCGGTTAAACTCCCTTTCGGTCCGGACGGTCGAGACGACCAGCGCAAAGATCACGGCATAGGCGATTCCGAGGACCAACGCGTCGCGCGTGCCGCGCGGATAAAGCGAGGCTGCAGCGGTCTGTTGGACCAGCACCCATCCCGCGAACAGCGAGAGCATGACCCAAACCGGCCCGGGGAGCTTCGCCGGCGCTTTCCGGGCAAAGCCGTATTGGATCAGCCACAGACCGGCCAGGCCGAAGACGGCCAGCTCCAGGATGGACCGGGCCCAGACCTCGACAGACCCGAAGGCCAACGGCGCGAAAACGAGCAGGCTGATGAGGCCGATTTGGATGATGAGTGTCATAGGCTAAAACCCGTAAGGGGTAAGGAGAGCGTATACGCTCTCTCGTCTTTTTCCCCTAACGCCTCCCGCCTAACGCCTTACGTCTTTTCACTCCTCACGCTCTCACCCTTTACGATTTTTTCTGGGGTTTCAAAAACCATTGCCCGCGCCGCTTCGACGCCCACCAGCGTCTCCGCCCGACGCCATGCGCGGGACAGGATCGGCGGACGCTTCTCGGTGTCGTGGGCGTCCGTCGCGATCAGATGCACCCGGCCTTCCTTCAGGTACCGCTCCGCGACGGCCTGCGCGCGCGGCCCGAACTCTCCCGTGAGACTCATCGCCGTAATCTGAACGAGACAACCCATCTTTACAAACGGCTCCAGTTTTTCCGGCCGTCGCTGGAGCTCCATGTTCCGCTCCGGATGGGTGATCACCGGGACCAGCCCCCGGCCGCAAAGGGTCTCGACGAGCCGTTCGCTGCCCGGCGGGACGAGGTCATGCGGAAACTCGAACAGGAAATACGGCGTGTCCTCATTGATGCAGAGGTAGCGGGGGCTTCCGTTGAGCAGCTCCGGCGACATCCGGACATCCGCGCCGGGAATGATCCGCAGCGGGATGCCTTCATTATAAAGCCGGTCGCCGAACGCCGCCGCGGCCGCGACGATCCGTCCCGGGGAATTATCGTAAACGCCTGGCGTGATGTGGGACGATGCCACGAGGGTATCGATCCCGTCCACCGCGGCCATGCGGGCCATCGCGAGCGCCTCGTCCATCGTCCGGGCCCCGTCGTCCAGTCCGGGCAATATGTGACAGTGGATATCGATCATGTGCACCCGTGAGGAGTGAGGAGATAAAAAGTCCATTTCGCCTCGACGCCGGCCATTCCAATTTGTTTTTACTCCTTACTACTCACTCCTTACGCCTTTTCCCCTTTTCCTCTTTCCCGTAATACTGGTAGTACGGATAGTAATGATAGCCGTCTTTTCGCAGATCCACGTCGTTGAGCACGACGCCCAACAGCTTGGCCTTGGCCTCGTCCAGCCGCTTTCGGCCGTCCATTGCGTGATGCTTTGTGGTCTGCGACCCCTTCACCACAAGCACCACGCCGTCGCAAAGGGTCGCGAGCAGCGTGGCATCCGTCACCGGGACCAGCGGCGGGGAATCGATGATGATCCGGTCGAATTTCCGGCCCAGCTCCCCGATCAGCTCCCGCATCCGCTGCGAGCCCAGCAAATCGGCCGGGTTCGGCGGAATCGGCCCGGAGGTCAGCACGCTCAGCAACGGGATGGGGGTTTGCCGGATCGCGGCCTCCGGGGTGGTCTCGCCCACCAGGACCGGGCCCAGGCCTTTGATGTTGTCATTCCATTTTCCATCCGAATCCTTACGGGGGATATCATGGCTTTCTTGGGCGAAGAGCTGATGGATCCTCGGCCGACGCAGATCGGCGTCGATCAGGAGCGTCGAGCTCCCGGCCTGGGCCATCGCGATCGCCAGGTTCGCGGCGGTCGTGGTTTTTCCCTCGACCGGTCCGGGACTGGTGACCAGCACCACTTTTGGCGGCCGCTCGGCCGAAGACAGCAAGACGCCGGTACGGATCGTCCGGTAGGCCTCGGCGTGCGAGGACTTCGGATCGGCGGACAGGATGGTTTCGATCGGATGGATCGGTTTCTTCGCCCGTCCCGCCGAGGGCACGATTCCCAAGAGGGGCGCGGCGAGCACGCGCTCGATGTCTTCGGGGCCCTTGATCGTGTTATCAAGGTACTCGAAGAAGAAGGCCAGGCC
This sequence comes from Nitrospirota bacterium, assembly GCA_016194285.1. Lineage (GTDB taxonomy): Bacteria > Nitrospirota > Nitrospiria > JACQBZ01 > JACQBZ01 > JACQBZ01. The sequence goes on from JACQBZ010000035.1 coordinate 123,301, forward strand.
CGTGCCCATCGCCAGGCCGACGATGACGGCCAGCAGGAGGTTCATGCCCTTCCTCGGCTTGATCGGGCTCTCGGACGGCTGGGCCGGATCCACCACCTGGATATTGCTCCGAGGGAGATTCTCGGTCAGGGCCGTCTCCTTCAGACGCTTGAGCAGGACTTCGTAGAGCTGGCGGTTGGCATCCGCCTCGCGCTTCAAGAGCAGGTACTGCGGCGATTCCTCGATCTTCACCGCGCCCACCAGCCGCTTGATTTCCCGCTCCAGCCTGTCGCGAAGCGTCGCGAGCTCCGAGCGGACCTGGATCATCTGGGGATGTTTCCGGCCGTACTTCTTCGACAATTCCGAAAGCTTCGCCGTCAGACGGATCTCTTCCGTCCGGATCTCCTGAATGAACTTGTTGTTGACCACCTCCGGACGGGACTCCATCTCCTTCATCGCCTTCCGGGACTCGGCTTTGGATTCGACCTGGGTCGTGATCTGGGTCGGAATGCTTTCTTTGAACTTCTCGAAGGCCTCCTCCGACTCTTTGACCTTGGCCTGCATCTCGTCCACGCGCTGGCGGAGCCAGTCGCCGGCCTGTTGGGCCGCCTTGATCTTGAGCTCCATGTTGTAATGGATGTACTCATCGGCCAGCGTGTTGGCTACCTGAGCGGCGAGCTGAGGATCATGCGAATCGTACTCGACCTTGACGAGGCGGCTGTTCCGGATGGGACTGATCGTCAACTCAGACAGGAAGGACTTCAACAACCGCCGGTTTTTTTGTTCGGGGTCTTGATCCGTCGAATTTCCGGACGGCGCAGCGGCATCCTGAAAATCGGGCTGGCGGTCCAGATGCAACCGGTCGATCACCCGCCGGGCCAGCGTCTCGCTCTTCAATATCTCGTACTGCGTCTGGTAGTAATCGGTCGCGGTGGCATCGATCGCGAGCACCTCCTGAATCGAAACCACGTTGGAATTCTCCCGTTCGATCAGGATCTGAACGGTGGACCGGTAGACCGGCCGCGCCGTGAAGGTGCCCACCGCCACGGTGGTGACCAGGATCACGAAGAAGGCGATCACGGTCCAGCGCCGCTTTTGGAGGACGCGGAGATAATCGCGGAGATGGACTTCGGGTTCGGTTTGCATGTTTCCTCTCGGTGTCGTAAGGCGTCAGGCGTGAGGAGATAATATTTTCCCCTTTACGCCTTATCCCTCACCCCTTACATCTCTTAAAAGAAACTCTCCGGGACGACGATGACATCCTCCGGCTGGGTCGAATCCTCCATCTTGGCGCGGATCGTGGTCTCCTTGCCGTCCGCCTTCCGGATGATCTGCGTCCGGTTTGGCGCGGCCTTGTCGGTCAGTCCACCGGCCAGCGTGATCGCCTTCAAGATCGTCATCTGATCATCATACAAATACGAGCCCGGCTTCTTGACCTCGCCGGTCACATAGACCCACCGCTTCTCGGCGACCTGCAGCACGTCGTTGGCTCGGATCAGATCATGGATCCCGACCTGAAGCGTAGTCTCCTCGCCCCCCTGCTCCTTTCGGGTCACCTTGATTTTTCCATCGGCCGCTCTCTCGGTCAGTCCTCCGGCCAGGCTGATCGCTTTGATCACGGTCATCCCCTCTTCATAAGGGTAAGAACCCGGCTTCCTGACCTCGCCGGTCACGTAGACCACGACGCGGAACTCTTCCACGAAGACGCCCACGTGGGGATCAACGATGTAGCCGTTCGCCAGCAGGGACGTGATCTTCCGCTCGAGCCGCTGGACCGTGAGGCCGGACACCGAAATCTCGCCCAGGAGCGGGAAGGTGATCTTGCCGTCTTCGCTGATGCGGACCTTGGTATCGAGGTCTTTGTGGTCGTAAACGGTGATGTTGAGGACGTCGCGCGGCCCAAGAACATAATCTTGGGACCATGCCGGTCCGGAGAGAATGAGCCCTGCGCCAATCAGCAAGGCCATGAGCCGTCTCAGCGCGGACGCGGGAATCTCCGAGGCCCTTCTACAACACGGCCCCGACGCTGAAGGCATACAGATTGTCCACATATCCAAAATCGCTAAAGGTCGACCGGCGCTGGGAATGATCGTACCCGAGCCCCAGATTCAGCCAGGGCTGCATTCGATATTCAATTCGGCCGCCCATGTCCCAGGTGTCGTCCATCCGCTTTCGGGTCTCCGTACCGATCGTCGTCGTCCCGGGATATTGGTCCCGGCTGAATCCGGTGTTCAATTTGAACGAGACCTTCGGATGAATCTTGTGGACCAACTCCAGACGGCCGCCGGTGGTCAGATAGAAAGATTGCGACCCAATGTTGCTTTCCCGAACGTCCCGCACGGCGTCAAATCGCAGCGAGGTGCGCTGGGCCAGATCATGACTCAGTGCGATCGATACGGCGCCGCCTTTGAACTCGTTGAGGCCGGACTCCTGAAATTGCTTTCGGGTGTAGCCGACCTTCACCGTTCCCTGCGATCGCGCGGTGATGTCCCAGGTCAGACCGAGATAGCCGCGCTGGGCCTTGTTGTCCAGTTTAATGTTCGTGAGGTTCGCGTTCCCCACCGGGCCGGGGTCGGCTTCATCGAACTTAACCGATGTAAAATCGTACTCCAGCAGCGCGGAGGTTTTCGGCAAAAACTTGTAATAAATCGTTCCGGCGACGGTATTGTCCGTTCGATCCCGAAACCCGTTCCGGGCGTCGTCCGCATAGTTCAGGATCATATTCGTATAATCGACGGCCACGCGCAGGTTCGGTCCGACCTGCATCTCCACTCCGGCCCCCGCCGTGTTCCGATGGAATAAGTCAATCTGGATATTCTGCGCATAGCCGGGGGCGTCATGGCCGCTGGTCCAGTCTTCTTTAAGCCGGACCGAAAGCCCGCCGGGAAAGTTGAGGGCGAGATCGCCCTTCAGCGTGTTGTCGCTGTAGTTCTCGGTCTTGAACTCGCGATGCCGCCCGAAGTCTCCCCGATACTCCGCCTGAAACCGGTGATCCTGCAGAGGGAGCGCGAGCTGAATCCCTGGACTGAAGACGGTTACGTTGTCCTTCCCGTTTTTCGTCTTGGTCGAATCGTTCGGGTCCTCACAGACCTTCTTTACCGTCCGGCAGACATTGTCATCATAGGATTCGGAGATCTGAAAGAACGGATGAAGCTCAGCCGGACCCAGTTGGAGATTCCCGACCGCCGATACCGGAGGGGTCCATCCGATCACGAAAATGAAACTCAGAACAAGACTGATCAAAACCACCGGACAGGTTTGCGCGGGGGATCGATAAGAAGACATACGAGACCTCCTGGGCTGAATCATCGTGTTTACCGATGAGGATTTGCATTCTATCTGAGTGAGCCTCGTTTTTTCTTATGGACTGAATGGACTGGCTTGCCCCAAACCGTTTCCGACCTCAAAGAAAGACGGGGGGAATAGACTCACGGACGGTTCCGCCGGTGTCTGGGCTTGGAAAAAGGCCGCCCGGACTTCGGATGGGGTCGCCCCGGCTTGAACAAGCGCCGCCGTAATCGCGTCGCGGCCGGCCCCTGCCGCCTCGGCCGTACCCACGACCAAGGAAAGCGGAACGCCCGCGCGATAGGCCGCCGTCACGACTACGGACGGATCGTAACGGCAGGTCTGGATGGCATGATGGATCGTGGTCCTGCGAAGGGAGTCGAGCGACAAAGAATCTTGAGGTTGAATGGCCCGTATAACGGTTTGAATGGCCTCCTCCAAAGACCGTCCTTTGGCCTTTTCCTGATTGACCCGATGGCACACATTGAGCTCGCCTTCGAAAAGCGGGGGGGGTTCGGCTAGAGAGGGGAAAGAAGAGAGCACAAACATCGAAGCGATTGAAACCGCCACAGAAAGATTCGCATTATGCATCTACGTACCTCCTGTTATTCAATCCCAGCCTTTTCACTGCTATGGGCTACAACGGCCGCTTCTGGTGGCGGGACATCTTATACATGGCTGTATAATGTTGTCAAGAAAAAAAGAAGTCTCCTTGCAATGGGAAGCTTCACCGGACAAATAGGAGCCGACTCCGCATCGTGCCACGGCAGATCACAAAAAGGTCAATTTCGGTAACCGATCACTTGACAACGGTCCCAACGGCCTGATAGGATAGGTCTACAAATGTAGACCTAAGGAAATGAAAGCCGTGAAGGAAGCGTTAACTCCTCGCCAGGAAGGCGTTCTCGCCTTCATCAAGGAATCATTCGAACAGAACGGCTTCCCGCCCACGATACGGGAAATCGCCCGGCATCTTCGTCTGCGGGGACCCAAAGGCGCACAGAAACATTTGGCCGCACTGGAGGATAAAGGCTACATCCGACGCCGATCGAGATTGTCCCGTGCGATGGAAGTCGTCGGCTGGTCCGGCGAAACCGCCTCCCCGACCGTTGCCGTCCCGTTGCTGGGCCGCGTCCGGGCGGGCGCGCCGCTGCTGGCGACGGAAGAGGTGGAGCAACACCTCCGGCTGGACCGAAGCCTTGCGCCGTCCGGATCCTTTATCGTTCGGGTGACAGGCGACAGCATGGTCGATGCCGGCATCCATTCGGGCGACTACGCCGTTGTGCGGCCCCATCCCCAGCCGCGCAACGGAGAGATCGTGGTCGCGCTCTTGTCCGCCTCCGGCGGAGACGAGGCCACGGTGAAACGGTTTTACAAAGACCGCGACGCGATCCGACTGGAACCGGCGAACGCCCAGATGAAACCGATCGTGGTGAGACCGAACCAGGAGGAGGTTCGCATCCTCGGCAAGGTCGTGGCGATTATACGTAAATTGTGAGGGAAAAGGACGTAAGGCGTGAGGAGTAAGGAGTAGGGAAAATCATGATCACCGAGATCGGAGAATCCGTAACCGTGGGCGTGGTATTTGATCCCGAGAAGATCATCGTTCCGAAATGGTTCGTCTGGAACGGCCGCAAATACGCCATCCAGAGAGTGACCTTTTCTTGGAAAGTCCGGGACGGGCAAAAGCTCTTCCATCACTTTGCCGTGACGGACGGGGCGAACCTGTATGAGTTGACCTATGAGGCCTCCGCTCTGTCCTGGAAACTGATGACGGTGAGCCCGATGTAACGCGTGTAGGGGCACGGTGCGCCGTGTTTAGCATGAACGACCGTAGGGGCGTAGCATGCTACGCCCCTACTACAAACGGAATTATCGAGGTTACGTCATGGACACCTTGCAAAAACTCGTGATCTTGGGCGAGGGCGCCGCGCAAGACCATGAGCTTTCGGCCGGCCAGTCCGCCCCCGCCTGTTTTACCCCGCAACGCATCACGGATCCGTATCACCGCCACCGAAATCCCGTGATGAAAGGCGCCGACCGGTTCCTGCCTGCCCGCCGCGGCGGGCCTGCCGCCCGCCTGCCGGACGGGCAGGGACAGGCAGGTCTCCCCGGCGGGATTCACGTCAGCCCGGTCGGGGGCGGGAAGACCGTCCGCCTGCTCAAGGTTCTCCAGACGAATATCTGCGAGTTCGACTGCTTCTACTGCGAGCACCGGGCGAGTCGCGACGTGCCG